>JASLFF010000569.1 GCA_030150795.1 Terriglobales bacterium
CACTCTTTCTGGGACGACGCTTTGGCCGCCTTTGCCGCCACTATTGATGTGAAAGCCGTACAGATGCACGGCCACTCTTTGCGCGTGGGCCGTTATGCTGCCGGAATTGCGGAATCACTGGGCATGAACGCCGCTGAAGCCAGTGAGATGCGCGCTGCCGGATACCTGCACAACATCGGCATGGTGACGGTGGATAAGCACCTGCTCAGCAAACCGGGCGCGCTGGAGCCCGGTGAATTTCAGGAAATGGCCGAGCATACCGTACAGGGGCATCGCATTGTTTCAACCGTGCAGTTCCCTTGGCCCAAGATTCCCGAGGTGGTGCGCTCTCACCATGAACGCGCAGATGGCTCGGGCTATCCTGACCGCCTACACAATGACGAAGTTTCATTGCCGGTAAAGATCGTGGCCGTGGCAGACACGTTTGACGCCATGCTGAGCGAGCGTCCTTATCGCAAGAAGCTTTCTCTGGGTGAGGCTGCCGCGCAATTGAGCTGGCTGGCTCCCGCCAAGCTGGATGGAGAAGTCGTCCATGCCCTGCTGGTGCAGCTGCGCCGTGACGCCGTGAGCCATGTTTCGCCACCGCGCCCATGGTCGCCCGCCGGGGAAACCCGGACACGAAAAATGTTCCTTGACCCCAGCGTGGCGTGCAACATCTCGCCGCCTGATATCGATCATATGGTTTCCGAACTGAACCGGCGCATGACCCGCAACCGGATGACCGTCTCTTAGCGGGGAATTGCCGGATCAATCGAGAAATGGCTTTTTCTAAGTCCCGAATGCGCTGTTTTTGCACATGAGGGAGCACTACCCTCTTCCAAGCGGCCGGGATTTCAGAAAAGCCGCATGACCCGCAGGCGGGTAACCCTGTCGTAATCTTTCTTTTTCCACAACTTTTACCTAACTTAGGGTTAGTATTTCTGATTAAGAAGAGTTCCTGGAGCGTCTATGCCAGCTGCGCGCAAGCTATTGATTCTGCTGGGCCTGATTGTACTGATCTCCACTGCCGTGCTGTTTGCCGGCGACAAGAAATCCAAATCTAAACAGCCTGATTCCAACGCTTCCGCCGCCGCTGCACCCATGGAAGACGATAAGCGCATTGTCCATGCGCTGAATCGCTTTACCTTTGGAGCGCGTCCCGCCGATGTGGAAAAAGTCCGGGCGGAAGGCCTGGATAAATGGTTTGATGAGCAGATCCATCCGGAAAAAATTGATGACGGCGCTCTGGAATCGCGGCTCGTCCCTTTTCGCACATTGAAGATGAGCACCAAAGAGATGGTGGAGAACTTTCCTCCGCAGCAGGTGCTGAAAGCCATTGAGAACGGCCGCATGTCCATGCCGCATGATCCTGCCAAGAAAGCGGTGTATGAATCGCGCATGGCAGCTTACCAGCAGCGCCAGCAGAATAAAGAAGACAAAGCCGCAGCGGGCAATAACGCCGGCGCCGATCCAGAGATGCCCGCCGCCAAAGCTCAGCCAGCCACAATTACACAGACGGTGGCTGATACCAAGGACACGACGACAGAAATGTCCGCTGGCAATGAGCCTGCCCCGACGGCAGATCAGCGCAAACAACAAAAGCAGCGTGAAGACGCCATGTACGCCGATCTGGATACGGATCATCTCTTGAAATTGCCGCCTGACGACCGTTACAAAGCCATCATGAAAATGCCGGTGGAAGAACGCCTGGATCTGGCCAAGACTTACAAAGGACCAAAGGCCATGCAGCTTGTGGATGACATGAAGCCGGAGCAGCGTGAGACCGTGGAAGCAATGATCCAGCCACAGGCCGTTCTGGGCGAACTGGCTGAGGCCAAGTTGCTGCGCGCCATCTACAGCAATCGCCAGCTTGATGAAGTGATGACGGATTTCTGGTTCAACCACTTCAACGTTTTTATCGGCAAAGGGCCTGACCGCTACATGGTGAGCGCTTATGAGCGTGATGTGATCCGTCCGCACGCGCTGGGCAAATTCAAAGACATTCTGGAAGCCACGGCCAAGAGTCCTGCCATGCTCTTTTACCTGGACAACTGGCAGAGCGTGGGACCGAATTCCGATTTGGCGCTGTATGGGCCGGGACGTTTCCGCGGACCTCGCGGGCGCTTTCCGCGTCCTCGGCCACAAGCCAAAAATCGCCCCAGCGGGCTGAATGAAAACTACGCGCGAGAAATCATGGAACTGCACACCCTCGGTGTGGACGGCGGCTACACGCAGAAAGACGTTACCGAGCTGGCCAAGGTGCTTACGGGGTGGACGATTGAAAAACCGCAGCTCGGTGGCGGATTCAAGTTCAATGAGCGCGCGCATGAGCCGGGTCCTAAATATGTCCTGGGCCTGAAGATCGATGACCGTGGCGAAAAGGAAGGCGAGCAGATGCTGGACGTACTGGCGCATCGCCCCGCAACCGCAAAATTTATTTCGCGCAAGCTGGCCATGCGCTTTGTGTCGGACAATCCGCCGCAGGCCCTGGTTGACCGCATGGCGGATACGTTCCTGAAGAAAGATGGCGACATACGCGAAGTGCTGCGCACCATGTTCCACTCGCCTGAGTTCTGGGCCGCCGATGCGTATCGCGCCAAAATGAAGACGCCGTTTGAGTTTGTGGCTTCAGCCGCGCGCGCTTCCGGCGCAGACATTCAGAATGCATTGCCGCTTGTGGGAACGCTCAATCGCATGGGTATGCCGCTTTATGCTATGCAGCCGCCTACGGGTTATTCCATGAAGGCGGAAGCTTGGGTGAATTCGTCGGCACTTTTGAATCGCATGAACTTCGCCCTGCAACTGGCTTCCGGCAAGCTGCCGGGAACGTCGCTTGATCCGCAAGCTCTGATCCCCGGCCCTGCGCCCGCCGATTCACAAGCGGCGCTGGCAGCGCTGGAAAAGTCGATCCTGGCGGGCGATGTTTCATCGCAAACGCATGCCGTGATGCAGAAGCAGTTGGGCGATCCGCAGATTTCCCAGCGCAGGCTGGATGATACGGACAAGAAACCGAATTACGGAGCGATTGCAGGGTTGATTATGGGGTCGCCGGAGTTTCAAAGAAGATGAAAGAAAA
>JASLFF010000645.1 GCA_030150795.1 Terriglobales bacterium
GCGAGCGCGGCGACAAAATCGCGATGAAGCGACCCGGCAATAAAGGTCACCTCCGCAATGGAATCGCGGTATGAGTATTCCAGAGAATCCAATTTTTCGCCTTTCAAATGTTATCTGCCGCTATCGAACGGTGTGACGGAAGAGTGCTCATGAATAATGACCCACTTGGGCCCTCGGCGCTGAAAAATAAATGTGCCGCGTCCGGTGCCGAAAGCAGGGTCCGCAGGATGGCCCCATACCCAGCTTGTGGTCATCACGGCAGTGTCGCCGTAAAGATCAATGATGCGGTCATTGAAAGCCAGGTCCATGCCGTAGGGTGAGATTTCATGGAGACGCTCAAAAATGTCTTTAAGGTTTTTTTCGATCTTAGGCCATCCCACGATCACTCCTGGACGCGAGGGATCAGGCCAGTACGCGGAGACTTTGGCGTCATTCGCGTAAATCTTTGCCAGCATCTCAACGTTGCCCGTTCTCCAACCGGTCACATACTCATCAAACGTCTTGTTGATTTGCTTTTTTGTTTCATCTTCATTCCGGGCAAATCCGGGGACGACGAGGGTGAGGGCGCAGATAAACAAGGCAAAAGCGGCCACAATGGCTCGCACTCTGGGTTTTGATTGGGCCATTCCATCTCCTGTGCGGTACAGCTCGATTTTTTTTGACGTGCGTCTAAATTCCAAGTCCGCCATCTACACTCAGCACCTGTCCGGTAATGTAACTGGCCGCATCGGAAGCCAGAAAGCCCACGACCTTGGCGACTTCTTCTGGACATCCAAACCGCCCCATGGGCGTCAACTGCGTCATTTTCGCCCGGTAAGCAGGTTTGAGATGCGTGACCATGTCCGTCTCAATGTATCCGGGCGCTACTGCGTTGACGGTAACGTTGAAAGGCCCAAACTCGCGCGCCAGTGACTTTGTCATCCCGATCATTCCTGCCTTTGCAGCGGAGTAGTTACTCTGTCCGGATGCTCCCCGCAAGGCGCTGATGGAGGTCACGTTAATAATTCGTCCGCTCATCTGGCGCATGAAGAGCGGCGCCACTGCTTTGGTCCAGAAAAAAGCGCCGCGCAGGTTGGTGTCCAACACGTCGTCCCAGTCCTTCTCTGACATGGATCGGATGGAAGTATCGCGGGTGATCCCTGCATTGTTAATCAATACGTGCACGCCGCCGAATTTGTTCCGCGCCGCGTCCATCACCTGGGCGACAGAGGCGCTCTCCCGCACATCGGCTTGAATGGCCAGTACGTTTTCTGACTGCCCATTCCCCCCAAATTCCGGCTGGGTCTCTCGTGCGCGCAGATACGTGAAGACCACACGGGCCTCCATGGCGAGCAGGCAATCCACGATCGCCTTGCCGATTCCCCGGCTGCCGCCTGTGACAACGGCGGTTTTGCCCTGCAATGTGAGAATTGGCTGGCTGATCATTTTTCCCGGTCCGCAACCTTGGATCCAAGCGTCAGCTCCGCGGAACAAGCAATGTCTCCATCCACGCGGACGTAGCACTTGGTCAGCACCGCATAGCTAAGTTGTTTCAGCAAAACGACCTCTATTTCCATGACATCCCCTGGTACGATCATGCGCTGAAACTGCGCTTCCACGCGCCCCAGGTATTTAGCCACCTCAGGGTGCGCGTCCCCGCGGCTGAGGGTATCAAACAGCGAAGCTGCCTGGGCCATCGCTTCAATCATGAGGACCCCGGGCATGATCGCCTGTTTGGGGAAATGCCCGAGGAACCAGATCTCATTGCCGGTGATGTTCTTGAGCGCAACCATGCGCGCTCCCTTTTCCATGACGGTCACGCGGTCCAACATCAGCATCGGGAAACGGTGGAGCATGATGTCCCGAATCTGTTCGTAGTCAAGAACTGGGGCCATTGACGCTGAGGGCGCGGCGGATTGCACTTGTTTCATCCGCCGTTATGCCTTGACTGCCATCTTGGAGTGCTTGGAAATGCGGTCCACGATAGAATTAATCGAGGTAAAGTTCTTCAACTCTTCCTCGCTGATCTCAATGTGGTAGGTTCGCTCCAGCAATACCAGGAGTTGCACCGCCTGTAATGAATCAACGCCCAAGTCAGCCAGTTCAGCGGAACAGTCAATCGACTCTTCCGGCAAGTCAAGAAATCCGGAAACAGCGTTCGTTAATGTGCTGCGAATCTGTTCTTCCATTTTGTTAATGCCTCAGTTCTGTTTAATTTGAAGGTTTAGGAGCGTTGGCGCTGACATTGCCGATCTCACGCAAGATGGGCTGCAACTCTTCCGCCGTCCCTTTGCCAAAGGCCGTGGCGCGAAGAATACCTTTTTCATCTACCAGATATACGTTAGTTACATCTTCGTGAAACCCATAGGTCTTGGCGAACGTACCGTCCCAGTCGAGAAGGATTGCGCCATTCTGCTTGCCATCTGTTGTTTTCTGGTACTTGCGTTTTATGTTGTCCTGCAAAAACCCTGGCGCTCCCTTGAAGTTGGCCAGAAACACAAACGTGATCACCCGGTTGGGGCCGCCCGGATAAACCTTGCGCACACCAGTCATCCAGTTCGATAAATAATCATTGCCCACACGGTCCCAGGCAATAATCAGGATCGTCCGGCCTTTGTACTCTGAGATCAGTTTTGTTTCTTTATCAAACTGGTCCTTGAAAGTCAGGTCAGGGGCAGGTGATCCCAGTGAAATCCCCTGCGGCGCGCCTGCTAACGCGGCTGAAGCAGCCACGGTGAGTACCGCGAAGTACACAGCTAGAGAGTGAACGATTTTCATGTTTTTAATTTTCATAGGCTTTTAGTATCAGACTCGCAAAGTTTCCTGAACTTCCAAAAGTGTTGACCATGACGGAGGACACGGATTTGGGCTGTGTGTTTACCACGACTGTTCCAATCGGGCACTGCGAATCTGATTCAGTAAAGTGAATCGTTCCCGGAACAGTCTGGTGATGAAGAGCCAACGCTGCCATTGCGCTTTGAATCGCCCCGGCGGCGCTATAGGTTTCTCCCAGCATGGATTTCACGGCCGTGAGATTGGGAACGCTCCCATGGAAAACCTCAGAAAGCGCGTGGGCCTCCAGCATGTCGCCTTTCTGGCTTCCATTGCCGCCCGCAAAAATCACATCAATCTGGTCAGGCTCCATGGCGGCCTGCCGCAGAGCCCTTTCCATCGATTGCACGCCGGCTTTGATTTCGCTGGCATCTTCGGGTGCGGGAGTCAGGCAGGAACCGTAGCCCGCAATTTCAGCATAGATCGGGGCCTCGCGGCCTTTCGCGTGGTCCAGTTCTTCCAGTACCAGCACGGCGCTGCCCTCGCCCATGAGAATGCCGGTGCGCATGGAATCAAAAGGCTTTGCAGCTGAACTAGCGAGCAAGTGCTGCGTGTGATAGCCAAAGAAGCGTTCAAAGCACAAATCTTCCACTCCTCCCGCCAGCACTGTGGTGGCGCGCCCAAGGTCAATAAATTGCATTCCATACTGGATAGCATCCAGGCTGGCTGTCTGGCCGTTAGACAAAGTGGTGTTGAATGCATCAACGCCAAGCACGATCGATACCTGGCATGCCGGTGCGCTTGAGCCTGTACTGGGAAACATCAGCGGATCGGCGATGCGCGGGCCATTGCGCAATGCTTCCTGATCAAATTTTGCCAGCGGAGCCAAGCCCGTAAGTGTTGACCCGTAAACCACCCCAATGTTGTCTTTATTTTCCGGGGTGACTGTGATTTTGGCGTCCTCCAATGCGAACTTGGCTGCGGCAAATCCCATGATCATGCCCCGGCTTACGGCCCACACACTTTTGCGGCCGCGCAACTGGCTTACATCTTTGATCTCTGCGGCTTTCACCGTTCCGAAACCTGAAGCGTCAAATGTTGAAATGTCGGAGGCGCCGTCTTGTCCCGCGCACACAGCTTGCCACGCCTGGTCTTTTCCGGCGCCCACGGGCAATACCATGCCTATTCCGGTTACAACAATTCGTCGCATGATCACTCTCTACTTGCCGTTGCTCGAATATTCGCGCAACACCAGCGCCGCGCAATTACCTCCAAACGCAAAGGAATTGCTCAGCACGGTGCGGACTTTCTTCTCTCTCGCGCAATTCGGCACATAATCCAGGTCGCATTCAGGATCAGCCTCGCAATAGTTGATCGTCGGCGGCAACACGTTATTCTGGATCGCCAGGATGCTGGCTACCGCTTCAATCGCGCCCGCTGCTCCCATCGTGTGGCCCAGCATTGATTTGATGGAACTCATGGGAATCGAATACGCGGCGTCTCCAAAAACGCGCTTCATGGCCATGGTTTCAATCTTGTCATTGGCGGGAGTGCCTGTGCCGTGGGCGCTGATGTAATCAATGCTGTCCGCTGCGACCTGCCCTTCGCGGAACGCCTGCTGCACCGCCCGGACAGCTCCCCTGGCCTGCGGATGAGGCGCGGTCATGTGATAAGCATCATTACTCGTGCCGTAAGAAACCACTTCTGCGTAGATATGGGCCCCGCGCCGGCGTGCGCCGCTGGCGCGTTCCAAAACCAGCATGGCTGCGCCCTCACTCACACACATTCCTTTGCGATGAAGGTCAAAGGGCTGGCAGCGTTCCGGCGCGACCGCCAGCATGGAATTAAAGCCGGTGAATACCACGCGAGAGAGCGGATCAGATCCGCCCGCAACCATAAGATCGACTGCTCCCATGCGCAAAAGATCGGCCGCATAGCCAATGGCATAGTTGCTGGCAGCACACGCCGTGGACATGATGCTGGCCGGGCCGCTCCAGTTGAATTCACGCGCCACTGCAATCGGCACCATTTCAGAAGGAAACTGGAACATATCCACTGCGCGAGCGCCTTGCATGTCTCCGGAAGCAAGGCAGGTATCCAGTTTTTCCGCCGTGGGACTTTCACCCATGGTTGTGCCGCACACTACTCCGGCGCGATCAGGCTGCACATCTTCACGATCGATTCCACTGTCTTCAAATGCCAGGCGGCTTGCGCTCACGGCCAGATGGGCGCAGCGCCCTACGCTTTGGGGATTACTGTTCTTGAAATATGGTTCTGGAGAGAAGTTCTGTACTTCTCCGCCACGATGCGTGCGATATAACGAGGTGTCAAGAGAGCGTATGGGGCGGATTCCATTTTCGCCCCGCAAAAGCGCTTCCCAGAACTCCGCTTTTCCCGTGCCGATGGGGGTCACAAGCCCCAGCCCTGTTACAACCACCGGATCTGCGCTCATGATTTGCTCCCCAGGGCTGCACCCATCGCCGACTTTCGCGCTAACGCAAGCACGATTTGGCGGACAATCAACAGAACTGTGACTGCCGCGATGACTCCATACCCCAGCACGGAATGGGAGAAAAAGTGCAGAATTCTCAAGACATTCCGCTGCCACAACAGGGCCAGCAACACGAAGCTGGAAATCCCAAACAGGATGAGTACGGCTGAAGGTCTGCGCCGCAAGCGAAACATGTCCCCCATCGCGCGCCACGCATGCAAGCGCAGGTTATGAGAACGAACCAGCGTACACAGAATGAAATATCCATCCGTCGGCATCAGGGGACAGAGATTCCATACGGCCACCAGAAGATTGACCTGCGCGAGTGTAGTCAACCATAAATGAGGAAACCCGTTTCCGCTAACAAAAGCGGAACCGATGTATGCCGCGGAGGCGGCCATCAGGCTGCCCAAAGGGCCCGCTCCCCAGATTCTGAGACGAATGCGTGGAGGCACCGTGTACATACCTGGAATCGAAAGCACCAGATAGGGAATGAAGCCAAGATAGCCGAGCAGGCGAAAGCGTGAAGGAACCAGACCATATCTGCACGCCGTCACGGCATGAGCGCCTTCATGCAACAGGATGGAAAGTAGAATACCTGCCAGCACCGCCAGCCACTGTTGCGCGCCAATGGGCCGCCAGACTCTCGGAAGCGCCAAATGTAGTGAACTTATTCCAGAGTAGAAAAATGTGGCAATCGCACCTGCGACCGCTACAAATGGCAGCCATGATAACACCGGATAACTGCGGGGAATCCAGTTGGCCTTGCGAAAAAAAAGTCCCAGGTTCAGTTCCAGCACGCGCAAAGAAACCCGGCTCATGTCACCCGCAAAGGGGATTCCGGCAATCAGTCCGGCGGTCGCGGCTTTGCGGTAAAGACTATTCATGTCTACCGCCCAACCTGCCGCGCGCAGCGAACTTGAAATCTCATCGAGAGTATGCTCGCCATCCATGGCGGAAAGGGCATGCTTGACCGCTGCGCACTTTTCCGCGGGCGTCTGGATATAACGGTCCAGTTCGCGTATTCCCAGAACATGCGTTCCAGGAAATAACTCCCACGCGCCCAGCGGACCCGCCAAGGCTGGCTTGGTCCCGCCCGGATTGTGCCCGTGTTCTTGCATGCAAGAACTTCCCTGGTCCTGCTTTCGCTGAAGATTTTGTTGGTTTGTTGAAGAGCCCAACTGGAAGCGCGGCCACCAGAGCAATAGCTCGGTGGCTGCGGCTCCCAGTTGCGATCTGTTGTTTGTTATGAAGCTACGACATTGTTGGTATCAGAAGAAGCTGCGAAGCTCTCTTCCATCAATTCCACGTCTTCCAGTTCCACTGTCTCAACTGACATTGAGACGGCATCAACAACTAGATTGTCCTTCATGAGTCTCTCCTTTCTTTCGTCATTGGGCCGCTTTCGGAAGAACCAGGCGCAAAACTCTGCTCCGGGTCCCTCGCCGGCGTCTCACCACCCTGGGAGTCGCCAGATGTCAAAAACGTATGGAGAATTCGCCAATAAGACCAAGCCGCAGGATCGGTGCATACTTCGCGCTCCAGCGCGCGGTATAGCTCTGCGGCAATAGCTTCGACAGAAGCTTCTCGATTTAGCTTGATTTCCGGGCCGATCGACAGATGGAAGCGGCTGTTGGAAACCCGAATCAACTTCACCGGGAGTAGAGCAGCCTTGGATTGCTGATAAATCCAGGGCGCGCCCTTGTTCGCTTCCGCTTTCCGCCCGAGAAACGGGACGACGGTCCGAGACGGCCGGTACTGGGCCGCTCCGTGGCCGAAATATTTTGCTACATGCTTGGCCGGCCGGGCCCAGTTACTATCCGGATAAACCAGCGCCATTCCTCCGCTCTCAAGCGCCTTGCACATGGCCAGAACACTGTCAAAATTGAAATGGCTGAACCATTTCACTTTTCCACACCCACCCAACTTCGCCGCGAGCGCCGGATCATCGAACGGCAGAACTCGCGTGTTGGCTGCCCGCGGGATTCCTCCAGCTCCGGTAAAGGAGTAGCCGTTCAACCAGAGCACCAGAATGATGAGATGGGATGAGCTAAAGTGAAAACTGGACAGCAACACACCTTGCTTCCGTGCCAGCGCTTCATCCAGGTGCTCCAGGCCGGAAATAGTGCAAGACCGCCGCATCCACTTGGCTATCTTAAGGTCGGAGAAGGTATTGAGCACTTCGATGTCCAGATCGCGCCGTATCTGCTCCGCAATGAACCCCTCGGCGATCTCGTCAATCTGGCGCGGCAACAGAGAGCTGCCAAATACACTTGCAAGGTTCTGCCGGGTCTGGCGCAAGGCCCCAAGTCGTTTGTCCCTTGACCACCTGGGCCGCACGTGGAACAGGACCGGGTACGAGATGCTCAGTGGCAAATATTTCAGAAAGGCGCCAATCACAGCGCGCCGCACGGCCAAAGCCACCCAAGCGGATTTCTGAGTAAAGGCCTTCCAGGCGCTGGGCGCTTCGTCACAGACAACAACGCCGCCGGCACGCCGGATGATTCGCGCTTTATACAACGCAGTGATAAGGGGAGAAAGATCAGTCACCGCGCTTTCGTGTTCTTTCCCCAGCACGGCCTTCACCTCGCCAATCGAGTGGCCACTTTGCAAGAGACGCACCGCCTCAAGCCCGATAGAAGAAGTTGAGATCGCTGTTAGTATCGGAGCGCCAACGCGCACAATGTTGCACTCTGCCTCATTGATAAGTCGCACTACCACGGGAAACAACTCAAGAATGGTTGAATCTTCAAGAAGAATGGCCGGGATGGCTGTGGATTCTAAAGTACTTGGGGACGGGGCTCTTCTAACCGATGCCTGGTTCTGCGTGTTGGCACTGATAACCGCAGTTGAAGAATCAACTGGCGCC
>JASLFF010000654.1 GCA_030150795.1 Terriglobales bacterium
TATGCAGATTTCAACTCCAGCAACGGAGAACACTTCATCGAAAGTGACCGCTACCGCCAGCCAGGGCGTGGACCGATTGTCGCGTAGGCGTGTGTCCTTGAAAGAGCCGATGATGATTGCCCTGGAAACATTGCGCTCGCACAAGCTGCGCTCTTTCCTTACCCTCCTGGGCGTGATCCTCTCGGTTTCCACTTTGATCATTGTGGTTTCCATGGTGCAAGGCGCCAATAAATACGTGGCGGAAAAGGTAGCTAACTTCGGCTCCAACGTTTTTCTGGTAATGCGGTTTCCCTTGATCACCAGCGCGGAACAGTTCGTGAAGCTCTCACGCAGCAATAAGAACATTACGTGGGAAGACTACGAGTACGTCCGTGACAATATGAAGCTTGCAGACGCGGTGGGGCTGGAAGCGCATCACAACGGCACGGTGAAATACAAAACGGAATCGATTGAAGATATTGATGTCCGCGGCGTCACTGCAAACATGGGCGGCATTGATACTGAAGAGCCCGTGCTGGGGCGCTACATCACTGACCCGGATGACGTGCATCGGGCGAACGTGACGATGATCGGAAATGACGTGGCCAAGCGTTTTTTTGCCAGCGTCGACCCGCTGGGCAAGTCGATTTACATTGATGGAGAAGCCTACGAAGTGGTGGGTGTGGCCAAGGAAATGGGCAGCGCATTTGGCCAATCGCAGGATAGCTTTGTTTACATTCCGGTCCAAACGTGGCGCAAAGTTTATGGCAGCAACAACTCCATGAACATCAATGTGAAAGCCGCGGCCGCTGACCTGATGCAGCCGGCTGAAGACGAGGCCCGCGTGCTGATGCGCGCACGCCGGCACCTGGCCGGAAAACAGGACGACACTTTTGGCGTGGTGGAACCTTCAGCCATCATGGACCTTTACAACAATCTCACAGGCTCGCTGGCCAGCGGCTCGATCTTTGTGGTCGGAATTTTCATGGTCATTGGCGGCATCGTAATCATGAACATCATGTTGGCCAGCGTTACTGAAAGAACGCGCGAGATCGGCGTTCGCAAGTCTCTTGGGGCGACGCGGCGCGACGTCCTGCTGCAGTTCCTGGTGGAATCTGCCGTTATGGCGACGATTGGCGGCATAATGGGCGTTGTGGCGGCGGCCGTAATCTCATTTATCGTCGGCCACCTCACTCCGTTTCCCATGGACTTGCCGATACGCTGGGTCATCATCGGCGTTTTTGTTTCTACTTCTGTCGGAGTTTTCTTTGGCGTCTATCCCGCTTACAAAGCTTCCAAGCTGAATCCGATTGAAGCCTTGAGGTTTGAAGCATAACTATGACTCACTCCAACATGGTGATGGAAGATGTGAAGATGGCGCTGGAGACCATCCGCACGCACAAAGTGCGTTCATTTCTTACCGTGCTGGGAGTAGTGATTGGGACCATGGTGGCAATCCTGGTCGCGTCAATTCTGCTCGGCGTGGAAAAAAACGTGCAGGATTCGCTGAACGAATTTGGCGTCGATAATTTATTCGTCTTAAAGTTCGACCCCGGAATACGCTTTGGCCGGCTATCTCCGGAAGAACGCACGCGCAAACCGCTGACCTATGAAGATGGCATCGCCATCAAAGAAGAGTTGCCGGCAGTAAAAGACGTGGTAATTGAAATCCTCGCGCGCATCGGCCAGGGACCGCAGCCCATCCGCACCGCGCGCTATAAGAGCCACGAGCTTACGAATATTCTCTTTCGCGGGATGACTTCCAGCTATGCAGAGGTAGTGAACGGCCGCATGAAGGAGGGACGTTACTATACCGAGCAGGAAGACCTCCATCGCGCCGACGTAGTGGTAATCGGCTACGACGCGGAAAAAAGCCTCTTCCCAGACGAAACCGCTGAAGGCAAGCAGTTGCTGGTGGATGGCAACCTTTACACTGTGATCGGCGTTTTCGATAAAAAGAAGAGCACGCTGAACCAGGCCGGTGATGTGGAAGTGTTTATTCCCTTCCGAACTTACAAAAAACATTATCCGCAGGATGATGAGATCGCCCTGATTGCTGCGGCCTACCCAGGGATGAAGGACGTAGCAGAAGACCAGATTCGCGGGCTCTTGCGCACTCGCCGCCGTGTGCCGGCGAACAAACCGGACACTTTTGGCATCAGCAGCGCCGAGCAACTCGGTGTCCAGTTCCGTGACATTATGAAAGGCATCTTCCAGTTGGTGGTGTGCGTGGTTTCCGTGGGCCTGCTTGTCGGCGGCGTGGGCGTGATGAATATCATGCTTATGTCAGTTACGGAGCGGACGCGGGAAATTGGCGTGCGAAAAGCCATTGGCGCGCGCAAACGCGATATCAGCTTTCAATTCATTACCGAGGCCATGACGCTGACCGGCATCGGGGGATTCCTGGGCGTCATTTTGTCTCTGATCTTCAGCTTTCTGATGCAGCTCGCGCATTTCCCATCATCTGTGCCGATTTGGGCGATCCTGCTCGCCCTGGCGGTGGCTTGCAGCGTAGGACTATTTTTTGGAATTTATCCGGCAGTTAAAGCGGCCCGGCTGGATCCGGTGATTGCCCTAAGATACGAGTAAACTTTTCGCCGCAGATTTACGCAGATATTCGCTGATAAAACCAAAAACACTTCGCTTTACGCCTGAAACTTTGCAATTAAGATCTTCAGAGTTGGTCGATCAGCGCTCATCAGCGGAAATCTGCGGCGACTTTCTTTGTTCTTCCTCTTTCACAAACCCGTAGGGACAATGCCGGCAGCCGGACCGGCAGCAATATCCACGATCGAGTAAATACTTGGCCGTAAAGACCCAGTTCCCTTTTTCCAGGTAATAGTCTTCGCCTTCCACCAGATCGGTGCCGCTCATACTCTTCCCGCCATGCTCAGAATCGGCGTCTCCGGCGTATCCACCAGTACGCCATCTTTAAAGCTGAGGTACTTGCCGGATATCGCGGGCACGCGCTCCCCGGGTACCACGATTCCGGCAAGGTTTAACGGATCGGCAGCAGATATGGTGACAATGTCGCCGGATGGCGGAATGCTTTTCATCGCGCGCAGAGATTCCACCGCGACGGGCAGGGCAAACTGCTCGCCGATGAAGCCGCTGATGAAGCGACCACCACGGATTTCGCCGCGATCTTCAAGCCGTCGGAAAGAGATCAGCAGGTCACGCCAGCGGGGCAGCATGCTCTCGCGCACCAGCAGTTCGCGGAAGACTACGCCGTAACGCTCCAGAAGCACGCGGCAGACTGACTCAATCGCGCGACCGCTGTCTTCTCCATGCGGCGGATACAACACTGACCACCGTCCGGCGCTGTGGCGAGGACGATTGCTCTTGCCGCTTCCCTGTCCCGCGCGCCGCTTGGGGTCAATCAGGGCGCGCAGGTTATCAAAGCCATCGGCGGTAACCAGGCCGGCGGCCACCAGTTCCCACAGCGCGGTTTCAATCTCTGCTTTCAGCTTTCCCGTGCCACGCACGATATCGGCAAAAAAAGATGCTCCTCGCGTTCGCAAGAAAGAGAGCACTTCACGCGCGCCTGCGCCAAGCCCGCGAACTTCCTGCTCGGCGTCACGATGCGTGGATTTGACGCTGGGCAACGCCATCCATTCAGCTTCATCGCGAACAAAGAACGTGATAGGGGCAACGCTGGTGGGCACCACTCTGCGCCCGCCGCCGGAAGAATCCTCCAGCATTGCCGGGTGGGGCGTAAGACGCCCCCATCCCACAGCCCCGGTCAGGCACAGCTGATCAAGCACCTGTGGATCATAGTTGCTGATCCGACGCGCCAGAATGTGGCGCTCCCACGCGCTTGCAGGAACTTCAAAGCCCTGCAACTGGCGCAGCACTTGCAGCGTGCCATGCTCAGACCGCGCCTGTGTACCCGGCGCAACATGCTGCCAGCGCAGCAACCATCGCATGAACGTGGCCGAGGTGACAGGCTCAATCTGTTTGCGCAGCGTGCCCAGAGTCAGGCGATGAATTCGGGCAAGCAGACGACGCTCCGACCATTGCGTTTCTTCACCCAGGGCCTTATCAAAAGTCCCGCGCAGGATCAGGCCGGTGGTCTCGATGCGTATCAGCGTCTTATCGATCTCGGCGACAGGCAAATGCAGCAGCGCGGCCAATGCAGTAGCGGTTGTAGGACCAAGGTGCGTAAGCCAGCCGGTAAGCATGGCTTTGAGGGCATC
>JASLFF010000678.1 GCA_030150795.1 Terriglobales bacterium
TCCTGCGCTGTCGATACTGGATTCGTCACCGCATTCTCTATTTCTTTCGCGCTTACCGCGGGAGTCTGAAATGCTCCCAGGTCTTTAGACTGCTCGAAAAAGCCGGAGAGCGCTTGAGCAATCCCGGCGGCACAGCGGCGAAAACTTTCCCGCCAGGTGTTGAAGATCTGCGCATTCGTTTGAAGCTGATCCAACAGCTGATTGTAAGGATCATCAGGCCGCACCGGCGGCTTCAAGGCATCGCGGATCTGCCCGAGAACTCTTATCTGCTGTTCCTCGTACTTGAATGCCTCTCGCGGATAGCGCTCCAGGACTTCGAAATAGACCCGCAAATATTTCTTGTCCTCATGCGGTATGTCTTTCAAGAATTCACCCGTTGTCATCCCCGCTGGATATTGTTTCGACCGCCATTTTGACGGAACGGGCATGGTGCGCGCTTCCAGGTCCTGAATGAATTCAGCGATTTTCCAAGCCACGAAGGAGCTTTCCGTAAGATTGTCAGACACGAGGTCTTCATGCTCAGGGAACGCAACCTCAAATTCACGGCGGACGAACAGGACCTTGTAGCGCACCAGCTTGAGCATGTCGCCGCTCAGATCTTTGTCTAATAGGGCTGCCATCGGTTGTCTCCAAAACCTCCAGTCAGATCGAATCCCGGATCTGCTCCAGAGCGTCGATCTCCCTCTCTTCAAATTTCAGCGGCTGCCGGGGCCATCGATACGAAACCACGTAATAAACGCGCAAGTACTTCAAGTGTGGCTCCAACTCCTCATCGCATATTTTGGTTTCCTGAAGAAACTTTGCAATGATCCAGGCGGTAAATGCTTTGCGGGTCATTCTGTCGGGTACAGTGATCTCGCCCGCGCCTCCTTCCATGACTTTTTCGTCATCGCGCCTGAGAGAAACAATTGTGTAGGCGACGAGTTTCACCGTGTCGTCGTCCAGATTGGTCAGCGCATCCTCTGATTGTTTGTCTGGCGCAGTTTCCATGGGACTTGTTTCCGTGATGCGATCCTGCAATTGAAAATGATTTCCGCTCAAACAGGCTATTGCTGCTCACGGCTCCTTCCCGAACGAAACTTCTCCGTCGGATCAATCAGATGGAGAACGTGCATGAGTGAAAGGGCGTGCGGCGCAATGCCGATCAGTGAATTCACCGTGAGCATTCCCTGCACTCCGGCAAATTGTCCGGTTCCGCCTGTGATGGGTCCAAAGCCGGCAAACCTTACGCCCGGCTGTCCGGGAGCTTGCGGGAACTTCAAACCGAACGACCATCCCTCCACGACTCCGCAGGAAATCGTGCCGACGGTCAGTCCCGCGCTGTCGTTGAATGTATAAATCTCCTCGGTGGTAAAGGGGACCGGCGAGCTCGCGGTACCCGGAGGCGCTGAAAGATCAAAAAAGACAGTCGCCTGCATGGGGCCTACCATCTGATCGACGTCCATGTGGGTGCGGGGACCGCGGCCGCCGGTAACATAACTGAAACGCGTCGACCGCATAACAGAGGGAGTGATCAAGCTCACGCGTCCACCTCCGGGAGGAGGCCCGAACGTGGTTTTTACATGTTTGTCTTTCTTGAGGAGCCGAAGTTCGACGAACGTATTGCTGGGATCGGGATCTCGAATCGCATCCAGTGAAGGCAGCTCATTTTCAGTGACAAGAGTCCCCTGGTCATCGCGCACACGAAGGTTGACGTTTCCCAAGAAGCCCATCTCCGGGGTGATTGTTCCCGTCAATACGAGCGTTCCCTCCCGCCCTTCAAATTTTCCTGTGCCTGAGACAAGATTGCAGATAGCGCCGGCCAGGAGCACGTGGCGTCCATTGACAACCAGAGGAAAGGTGCGGCCGACGCCATAGCATTTACATTTTTCGTTGCCAAAGGTAAGTTCGCATTCCTGCGCCACGAAGTGTTGGGACCGCCAGGCATCAAATATCATCGGCGGCGGAGCCTGGCCAGGGCGCCAGCCGAAGTCCGGAGTGGTAAGGAGGCAAAGGCAGCGAAATCTGCCGGTATCAGAGCCTACCTCCTGATTCACTTTAATCCCATGTCCAGGCTTTACACCCACGGTGACTTCAAAGCGATGGAGATCACTCAGCAGATCGAGACCGTAGCCTCCGTTCAGATTGAACCAGTCGGCGGTATCGTGGGAATTCAATGAAGCATGGTTGAGGTGTCCGGCCACCGGAACTGCAAACATACTGAAGTTAGCGGTTTCATCGAGCAGTTGTTGCACGAAATCATAAGGATAGGTTTGCGCATTGACATCCGGCAGCGAGCCGTTGGCAACAGGCGGCGGAGCGACTTGTCCACTCATACCTTAGTCTCCATCAATGCGGCACAAATCTTCGCGCCGGCCGCAAATACAACGAGATGATCCATTCAGAACCATCCCCCAGTCCTGGCGGCGGAACGAAACTTTCCATTTGGATCGTTGAGGCGCGCCATGTAGAAGTGGGTGACGATCTGATCGCCGGGCGGTGGATAGAAGACCGAACCGGACGACCCATAGAACATTCCCTCGACGCCCGCGAAGCATCCCGTCCCATACACAATTGGACCGAAGAACCCGAATCTGGTGGCCGGCGCTCCGGGCGCGCCAGGAAGCGTCATGTCAAACCTTCTGCCCTCGATCACGTTTGTCAGCAGCGCGCCGAGCGTCTTTCCGTTGCGATCAAGAAGACTGTATTGCGCGACGCCCTCGAACAAAAATGGCGATAACGGTGTTCCCGTGGGGGGCGCATTGGGCACTGACCCGCGTCCAAAGCCGATCTCCAGCCCTATGATTTCCTGGCCCACTGTGAAATTCTTTACTTCGAAGTTACGAGGCGCCGCTAAATCAAACTGCAGAAGCCTGAGTTGCGTGGTAATGTCCACTCCCCTTACCTGGCCGTCCGGGCCAAAGCTGAAATGGTTCTGCAATCCTGGCTGTTCCTGGCCTTTCTGCGCGGCCCACAAAAGATAGATGGTTTCGGGATCGGGCGCAGGCTGGGATTGGATCGGAGGCAAGACCGCCTGTGTGCGCAAGTCACATTGTGAATCCTGAAAGCGGACGAGAACGTTTCCCTGAAATCCATTGGGCACGAGGTCCCCACAAAGGGTGAAGTTACCAACATGACCACGGAACTTTCCCAACCCTTCGGTGACATTTCCGATGGCGCCAATGACAATGCGAGATTGCTTGCCCACCATCATCGGAAACGTTCTTCCGGTCCCGAAGCTCCTGAATCCGTCTTCGCCGTTGCCAAAGAGAAACGTCATCTCTTGCATGACGAAGCGTTGAGACAGCGCGGGGTTGAGTTTTGTTGGCGGCGGCTGCCGGTCCGGGCGGGCCAGAAAGTCATCGGGAATCATTGACCACCGCATGTTCAATTGGCCAACGGCTTCTCCAAAAACGTTCGTGGCCTGCACTTTGCCGGTATCCGGCGATTGCAGGAGCACATCGAAGCGGTGCAGCCTGGCGGTCACGACGAATCCAGTAGCGCCGTCGCTGCATTCACCCGCAGTTTGCTCGGGAACAGCAAACAGATTGAACCCGGCAGCCTGGTCGACCAACTGCTGCAGCACTTGCGCCGGTAATCCTGGTCCGGCACTCGTCCCGGCGGGCACGCCAGGTGCAGCGCCAGGAGGGCCGGTGGAGGCTGATGAAGAAGCCACTTTACTTGCTCCCGAATTCTACCGGTGCACACCTGGTCTTCCTTGCGGCAGGCATGGCGGGGTAGAGAGTTATTTGGTTGCAACGCGGGTTCCGGAGAGGCCGTGGCACAGGTCCCATGGCCCCTTGCGGCCCTGGCTATGGCAGTTTGTCTCGAATTTCCTCGAGTACCCGTATCTGCTGCTCTTCGTACTTGAACTTCTCTCGCGGATAACGTTCGAGCACTTGGTAATAAACGCGCAGATATTTTTTATCCTCGGGTGGAAGTCCCAGCAGATTGCCATCTTTCACGAAGGAGGAGCCCGAAGACTCCGAGTTTTTGGGATAGCCCTTGTCCACCCACTTCGCGGGCACACTGGTCTCTCCCCTTTGAAGTTCCTGAATGAATTCCGCAATTTTCCACGCGGTGAAAGCCGATCCATCCATGTTGTCGGAGACGAGATCTTCTTTTTCCGGAAAGGCAACCTCATACTCGCGGCGGACAAAGAGCACTTTATAGCGCACGAGCTTTAACATATCATCATGCAGATCTTTATCCATTTCGGGCCCGCAATTGCCATTTGTCGTCAAGGGCGTTTCCTCCATATCTGTAATTTCCATTCTGCTGCAAACGTCATCTGTGTTCACTGCATTGACGTCAGTTGTCTGTGCCCGCTCATCGGAAGGGCCTGGAATGCCTTGTCGGCCGGCTACGACCTCCATTCCCTGCTTTGAAACGTCTTCTATCTGCTGCAGTGTCCTGATCAGTACATCGACACCCGATAAAATAACGGCCATTGGAAGCATCAGCAGCCGTGCGAAGACTTGAAGTATGCCCCCGGAGTCTTGGTCTCCTTTCATCCCGTTATTCCTGGCGGTGCGATGCCCTCACCAAACTTTGTCGCCCAGCAAATCAATTCGCCGCCGCTCCTGTGACGTTGCGCGTCTTCCGGATTAAGATCTTCCATGTCATTGCTGGAACAGGTTTTAGTTGCCAGCCAAATGCATGAGACGGCCAGCGACCTATCGAATAGACAGTACCCGGATATAGATTTGCGAATCGCTCTCAATTGTGGAGATCACCCTTCGACGGCAGGTTTGAACGTGGCATGGAAACCGAGATAGAGCACCTGCTCCAGCAAGATGCGCGCCATGGGCCCTGCGCTGACGTTTCCTGCGTCGAAAATAAGGAAGCAGCTCTGCTTTTTTTGAGCGTCAAATTCCTGGCACATCACCACGCCGGCGGATGAGTCCGGCGCGCTCACAAAAACAGGTTCGCCTCCCAGGTAACGTTGTCCGGCACACTGATACGTATCGGCGGGCTGATCCGCGTTATTCCAATTTGCATGGATCAACCGATCAAAAAATTTGCGACCGTGCGCTCCGGCGGCTGAAATGCCCAGCATCCAAAAATCACCGTAGGGTTGCATGGCATAACGAGGATCGAGAGCAGGGAAGTCGGGCGAATAGAAAAGGGGAAGTGAATTCCGGCTAACCAGTTGGCGTTTCTTCAGATTGAGGGCGAGGCGAACAGGACCCCCGCGAGGCGCGCTCTGAAACATGCTCGGCACTGGCTGATACTGCGGGTAAATCGGTTCATCGAACTCCAGCACGTCAACGAACAATTGGCCTTCCTGCTCGAACGAGTTCATCAGATGCAGACAGTAGCCGGCGCCAACCGGTATTGACGCAGCCACTTCACCGTTCGAGCGATTCAGCACGAGCAACGTGCTTTCACGTTCGGGCTGCCACTGGAGCGAGTGCATTACGGTCTGGCCTGCCTGAAGCAGCCGGCTTATGTCGAGAAGGTAAGGGCTCAGGTAGAAAACGGCATAATGCCTGCTGATGCTGAAGTCGTGCACAGAGCAGGGAAGATCAAGGCTGATGGCTTTCCGGTAACGCAGGCCGTCGGCGCCAAAGCAGTAAAAATAGAGCCGCGGCGTTTGCGAAAAAAATACGCCAAAATTGAACATCTCTCTTGATTCAGGATCGAACTTGGGATGAGCGGAGAATGGGCTAGCATTATTCAGACGTCCGTTGAAAGTGAACTGGCCGCGGGTGTCCAACGTTTCGGGATCAAGTTCCCAGGGCAATCCCTGTTCGCCAAAAGCCAGGAGACGATTGCCATATGGATAGATGCTTACATTGACGGGCGATTCCAGGCCGTTGTTCAGACCATTGAGACGGCTGCCTTCAAATGCGGTGCCGAACGTGCGGAAAAGAGGGCGGCCCGCTTCCTGTTCCGCCACGAATTTTGTGCTGCGCACGTAGCGGCTTCTGAACCGGACTTGCCCGTTCGTAAACCGGAGCGCGCAAACCATGCCGTCACCATCGAGCCAGTGTTGGTAAGAAAGGCCATTGAACCCGAAGCGTGCAGGTCCATTCAGATAGTACGTTCCCTGCAGGAAAGAGGGGACTTGTCCTACGATTTCTTCAATCGTGTAATCGGCTTCCTGGAACTCATGAGGAAATGCACGCTCAATGCCTGGCGCAAAGTCGGGTAGATCGGTGGTGGCCCCGGCGGCGGCCGTTGAAGATCCCGGCCGCACCGCAACCCGAGATTCTTTCCCCGAAACTACAGACTCAACCGGCATAAGCTCACGCTCCTGTTATTAAGAGACACATTGACTTCAGCGACTTGCATTGCAACCCGGTTTTCAACCGGAGAGGGTGTGCAGCGTCAGCAGACCGGCCAGCATCAGCACACCGATAACGATCTTTTCCGTAGCCCCGCTAAGGTGTGCTGATTGGGACACAAGCACTGCGACAATCAGAAGAAACATGGCCACTACAACCACAATATTTCGGGGGCGCGAATCGCTTCCATTTTGGATCGTAATTTCCCGGGAAGGAAGCGATGCCCGGGTTAGAGCCTGATCAAATGTTCGGGGAAGATTCACCAGAATGCCGGCGAACTTGTCGGAGTTCTGTATCCAATAACGCAAGTCAACGAGTTCACGGACTTCAGCAAAGATTTTCTCCGTTCGAAGGTCCTCTACCCCTCCGCGCATGGCATCCTCGCTGTCTGCGATTTTCCTGGCTATTCTGGCAACGGAGAACAGGCCGCGATAAAAGCAGAGCAGGAGCGGTTTGGGGAAGTATCCATGCTCTAGCGCGGTTTTCCAATGCTGGAACACCAACTGAGCAAGGCTATTACTGTCACTACCCAGAATGGGTTCCAAAGCGGCAAAATAAGCCGACTGCCTGAAATTCGTGCGGAAGCTTTGCAGGTCAATCTTGTTATGTCCAGCGACATACATCTCATGGACCAGATATGCGGACGAACGGTCTGGATCATCAACGAGCGCAGCCAGCAGGTAATTCCACAGGTTTTCCCGGACGCCCTTCGGAAGCTTGGCCAACTCGCAGCCCTCAAAGTATAGCTGGTCGTTTTTTCCGACCCTGATGTTGTGCTCCTGCGGGTCAACAGGAAAGGAGCCGCGCGACATGGCGAGTTCCAGCCATACCTTGCAGATACGCCGGGCCAGCGCATCACGGCGAAAACTGTGGCCGACCATGCTCTGATCCAGGCTCCTGAACTCGATCTTCTCCATCGTGAGGACACGGGCCGTAGACATCTCATGATAGATCTTCTGATTTTCCAGCCCATCGTAAGCGCCCCTATCGGCGGCGTCAGAGGCGCTCTCTAAAGCTTCTTTTTCCAGAGAAAGATTCGTTTTTCGCCGCAACGCATAGAGGAAGTCGGCAACAACATCCTGAATCTTGATCTCACCGCAAAGCTGGTCGATGATTTCCTGGTCCAGAAACGTTCTTGGCGCCTGATCGCCTTGCAGCGCATGGTACTCGGGACGAAGAAATGTGACGGTGACCAAATTCCCGGTCATGAGCCTGGCGGAGTGGGACTGCCGAACTAGAGTGGAACTGAGTGGATGGTAATCAAAATCCTGAAATTCCCGGGGAAATGCACTGCCTAACTCGTCCGTAAGCAGCCGGAAGACTTCCGACGGAGGCAAGGGAACAGCCGCATCGGCGGCAAGCGCCAATTCCCGGCAGTACTCGGCGGGCAGGAGATCGATGCGAGATGAGAGGTAGAGAGAAAAACAGGCATAGCGGGGGCCGAGCTCCTCCAGCGCCATGCGGAGCTGCCGGGCCCGATATTGGAGCGGGTCTGCGATTTCTGGGCCGAGGGGTGGTGAACTCCTGCCGGGAACATGTAAGTTTGTTCCATGTCTGCCGCGATGACGGTGTGTCCAGCGAATTGGCATTAATTGCTCCGCAGAGGCTAAGAAGTTCCGGCCAGTTTCGATGCGCGCCAGCCCATGATCCCAAAGGCCGCAAGCGCGGCTGCAAGAGCATAGATCCCGTGCCCCGGCCACTTTTCTCCCACAGGCCAAAGAATCATGGCCAGGCACAACGCGATCCAAGCCACGCTCAGCATTTCAGTGAATGCTTTGCTCTTGCGCTTCTGGTGCGGTTCAGAAAAGACCCGATGCTTTGATTGGTCGCTTCTGAGATGCTGCAGGGTGACAAAAGCACGAAGA
>JASLFF010000708.1 GCA_030150795.1 Terriglobales bacterium
ATGATAGGCACTCGCCAGAAAATGCTTTGGCTGTAACGGCGTTTAATTGCCGTCCACACGGATGAGTAGAGGTCCTGGTGATTATAGAGCGCGATGAACAATGTGCCTTGTGGCGCTACAGGGCGAATCGCATTCTCGAGCGCCAGCCACATGTTGCCTGTGTGGTGCAGTACTCCCCAGGAATAAACCACGTCAAATTTTCCCAGGCGATCAAGATAACCGGCATCCAGGACGCTGCCCTGCTCGATTGTCCAATTACCGGCCTGTTGAAAATAGCGCCGTCTCAACTCCTGGGCACAGGCCACACTGTTTGGATCATAGTCGAAGGAGTGCACTCTGGCCGCTCCCAGCCGCATTGCGGCCAGCGAGAAAAGACCGCTGCCGGAACCAATATCGATGAACGACTTACCCCGCAGGTCCTCAACCTGAAGCATGTTGCGGAGAGAGTTTTCCGCTTCAATGATCCGCTCATCGTTCAGGACTTTTAGAAAGCGCTGCCAATTCTTTCCGAAAGCAAACCGGGTTTCAGAATTGCTGGTCGCGTTTTGAATTGCAGCTCCTGCAGGTGCAGTTGACATCAATCCTACCTCTGGATATTCAAGCTCAAGATAAATTACCGCGCAACCCCCGCTCCCAGAGAGATCGCCGCATCGAAGTTCCTTTTGCGCAACAACCTCACAGACAGCGTGCCGAGAATGACAAAGGCGACTACATAAACCAACGACGTTGACAAGGCAATCCCGGCGATGCCCATTTTTCTCATCAGAATGAGGTTCAACGAAATGTCCAACACCAGACTGATTGCGGAACCGTACATCAGCACGTCATTCCGCCGGATGGAGGAAAGGAACCTTACAAACAACATACCGCACATATAAAACGGGACTTGGATGAAATAGCACATCTGCACACGGCTCACCAGATCGGTATCCAATGCGTTAAAGGCCCCTCGCTGAAAAATGAGCCGGATCAGAGGATGTGAGAGGGCCATTAGCAGCAGCGTAAGAGGCACGGAGGCAGCGAGGGTAAGGACGGTATAGCGCTTGAGGGTGTGGCGGCATCCATTCCAGTCATGCTCGGCTACCATGTGGGAAAAATAAGGCAACGTGGCGGTAGCGAGAGCAGTAGATCCAGTAGCCACAATCAAACCGACAATCTTGTTGGCATAGCTCAAGGCAGCAACGCTGCCGGATGGAAGCATGGCAGCCATGGCCTGATCTATCACAGTGGTGCTACACATCAGTACTGAACCGGCAAGTACCGGGGCATATTGCCGCAGAACCGAGCGAACATCGGCATCAAGACCATTCCAGCGCAAACGGAATCGAATTCCGCAGGCCTTCAGTACGCGCAAAAGAATGGCTGCTTCAAAAAATCCGCCGACTACAACTCCAATTGCCAGAGGAAAAACACTCCATGATTTCGGCGCTGCCAGAATCGCGGCTATGGTAAGCAATGGCGTAACCATGGGGACAAGCGCCGGCAGAGCAAATTTCTTATAGGCGCTGAGCGCCCCCGACACAAAAGTGGCCAGCCCGCTGAAAACCAAGTAGGGCAACAGACAGTAAAGAACCTGGCGGGTAAGCAGCAATTTACCGGGTGAAAAACTGGATCCGAGAATGCGAAGATAGAAAGGCGCGAAGAAACCAAGCAGCGCAGCAATCAGTACTAAGACTGACATGCTGAGAAACATCACGCTGGAGAGCAACTTCTGTTCGGCTTGAGCTCCGCGATTCTTTTTAGCCTCAACCAGAACCGGTATCAGCGCTGATCCCAGCGAACTCATCACAAGCGCAAGCACGAATGAGGGAATCAAAAATGCAATAAGAAATGCATCCAGGGCATCACTGCGGCCAAACACATGGGCCACAACAAGGTCCTTCAATACTGCTCCGCTCTTCGCCACGGTACTGACCAGCCCAATCGTTATAGCAGCGCGGAATATCTTGCGATTGGTGGAGTCCTGCCTGTCCTTTCGAAATGCCTGCATCTTGAGCTTCGCTAACGGACCGCTCTGGCGCGACAGGGAGGAGCCCCTGCCGTTTGATGATGGCATTGGCAATGTGGTCTCAATCTTCTCTTGTTGGGCCATAAGCGGTCAGGTTTTCTCAATTGTAAGTGCTGGGCCGATATTGCTGCATAAGAAAGATAGCTTAGCCCTCAGGAAAGTTCTTTTAGAGAAGACATAAGTAATTCCATTTCTTTCATTTGTAGTTGATGATCAACTAGAATGTGATTCCCCTTTGAACTCCCTGAGCAGCGGGATTGAATTCGGGAAGAAATGGGAGAAAAGCGACAAAGTGTCCGGCACGACAGCCCTAATCCGAACAAAGATAAAGTCATCCCTGGGCAGCAGCTTTTGGCTCCGTTACGCCGCGTTGGCCCCTTACCGCACTTTGTGCTCGCTTGGGATCTCCATGGGGGGAACGACATCTTCCGGCCACCATTCCGACGTGGCCGAAACATCCAAATACGTTGATCGCATTTTCAATGAGTACAAGTTTTACTCCGGAGTCGAACACTTTTATGGACGTGCCGCCGAGGTTGGTCCCGGCGATCTCAGCGGAGTGGGACTAAGGCTGCTGGGCGATGGCTGCGATCACGTTGACCTTGCCGACCGTTTCAAGTCAAAGTCAGATCCCGCGGTGCAGGATGCAGTGAACAAGGCGATTCTTTCCAATTACCCCAAAATAAATCTGGCGGAATTCTCCCGGCATTACGGGGAATCAGCGGCGGCCGAGACATTTTTCCACGCGAACAAGGGTTATGACTTTATCATTTCGTGTGCTGTCCTGGAGCACGTTTACGATCCCATAGGTGCGCTACAGGCAATGCATGGGGCATTGAACCCTGGCGGCACGATGGTCCATATTGTGGACTGCCGCGACCACGGCCAGTTTTCTGACAAGATGCACGACCTTAGCTTCCTGCGTCTTCCTAAACTGCTCTACCGGCCTCTTGGCGCATCGGGGGGGCCAAACCGGATCCGCTGCTCGGCCTATGTAAATGCTGTAAAAGCCATGGGCATAGGCCACAAGGTTTATGTGACAGCTCTGGCCGGTGTCCCTGAACTGCTGCCGCTTGGCACCACATGGGACGACATTTCGCCGGAACTGCTCACGCGGTCACGGCAATACGTGGCTGAGATCAGGAACAAGCTGGCAAAGCCTTTTAGAGCAATGAGCGATAGCGATCTCATAATTGCAGGATTCACATTGGTGGCGAGGACTTCGTAGAGTCCAGGACGGCTTCATGAATAAATAGGTTTAGCTGGATCGGGCTGCCAGATCTGACGACGATACCCTCCAAGCGAACCGCCGGAACTGCGCCCAACGTTCGGGAAGGCGATAGACCATCCAGGAAACTACACAAACTTTCAGCAGATAATAAATCATTGAAACAAAATACTCGGTGAATATGCTGAATACTACCGAGAAAACGAGCGTTGCATACAAGAACACGAACATATGCGACTTTGCGAGCGCTCTCTTATAAATCCACGCAACAATAAAACCAAGTGCGGCTACAGTGAGTAGCATTCCGATGTAACCGAAATTCAGATACGACCAAAACATCGTATAGACATTGTCCTGAAATCCGTCAGGGCCGATATTCACGAAATCAGCGACCTCAGGGATATCGGCCTGCCCTCCGAGTCGCCGTATAACTCGGAGAATCGTTACGTAAATAGGATTGAATTGAGGAATGATGTTGGGCTGTCTGACAACGCGGTCGAAGCCGACCAGACCTCCTGATCCGTAAAGGATAAACATCCGAAAAATTGAGCCTACGTTCCCTGAAAAAGATCCTCCGCCGAGGTGAACATAAAACTCCACAATGGTCGCTACGCCGATCATGATTGAACCCATGACCATGAGCAGCTTCCACCTGAAACGCCGGGTCCGAATCCAATCGATACAAATCAAGGAAATAACGAGCATCAGCGGCCCAGATTTTTGTCCGGTAACCCCACACATTATCAGCGCCACCGTAATAGCCAGAATTGACCGCCGGGGGTGCTTGTCTCGCTCCCAGAACGCCATCATCGCAATGATGCGCGATAGCTCGGAAATGGTGCCGAAGAAGGTAAACGCTGCGCTCTTACCCATCATTTCCTGGGTGGCTGCCCTGATCAAAAGCAAAAATGGCGAGCCCTCGCCTTCACTGGCCAAAGTTGAAAGCCAATGATAGTAGAACGGCGCGATGATCAGAACAATGGAGAGCAGTACTGTGATGATTCGATTCGAGCTTGCCTGGAATTCAGCCGACCGAACGGGCGGGCTTGTTGCAGGCAGAATGGCAAGCCAGCATCCAATTGAAAATGCGAAGACGCCACATAGAAAAATGACGAGCGTTTGCGGAAGTACCGGATAAAACAGGTCGCCTGAAACCGCGAGCAATGCAAGGGCCAGCGTCCATACCGCGCTAAAAACGAGTGCAGGATAAAGAAGGGCTTTCCCGGCAAATTTGTAATTGATGGCCGTCAACAAACACAGTGCCAGGATTGTAAGAGCTAGCATCTAATGAAATGATTTTAGCAAACCAGTTGTCGAGTAGTACCTAACCAATTTCTTTGCAACCGTTTGTACTTTGGCCGTATAACTTTTGTTGCGTATCTTTAGATCGCTGGACCGCGAATATGCCAAACTCTCCATGGAACTGCAGGAAACGCCTTCACAAGATTTCATTGAGGTTCGCTGCCATTGCCGCCTGCTTAGTCCTTTCGGCACGGGTGGGAAGATCGCAGACAGCACACTCACCGATTTTGCGCGCCTGCGATGCGAGCACTTATAAAGGAGGCGATGCCGGATCACAAATCAATGCCGCCGAGGCGGATGCAAATTGCGACTCCGTTGATGCCAGCAAATTCACAAAGCCCGCGGCAGCCGCGACCATCAAGGCCCTCAAGCCACTTATCTTGGGAGCTTACACTCTTACTACGGGCGGAGATCCCGGCATCGTTTTAGGGACGCATTCCCGTTTGGAAGGTCAAGGGAGAAATTACACCGTCGTAACGACAACTTCACCAACCGCAGACATCATCAAGCTTTCCCCCGGAGCAAATTTTTCATATGTAGGGAGTTTGACAATTCAGGCAGCGGTGGAGCGTACGGGCGGCGCCGGCCTTCACGTACAGGGCGGCAATAGCGTTTTCCGCGAGATTTTGATAAACCCCGTTTGGAACGGAATTGCGCTGGATGTTCACGGATCCGCCGGCAACAACGAGTTCGAATCAATTCAGATCAGCAGTGGCGTGGGTGGTCTCCCCGGACAGGGCCACGGTAACGCGTGGAATTGCGGGATTCTTAACGGCGGAATCCCCAAAGGAACCGTTGCCTCGAACGCATTCAGTCGTATCAAAATTGTCAGCACCGGGCCAGCTTTCCACGATGCCATGGTCTGCATTCTCGATGGCAGTGATTCAATCACATTCAGCGATTCCCAGTTCGTGGCGAATGTGGGAGGATCCGACGCTGTGGCGGTCCATTTTGAGCGCATTGCAAATGGCAATGCGCCCTCCTGGATAAAATTCACAGGCAGCTATTTCGAGAGCGGACCAACGAAGAATGCAATTGTTATAGATTCTGTTCTGACAGTGGATTTTGATAATTGCTTTGAGGCCAGCAGCCTGCGGGGCATGCTGATAAATGCAGGCACGCGCGTTGCGTGGCGAGGCGGCCAGTTCTACAACAATCGACAGGAGGCAGTACGGTTGACCGCCGCCGAAGACTTTGATTTATCCGAGGCCAGAATTGGCAATAATAGCCAAGAATCGGCCAATACTTTTGACGATGTTTCTATTAGTGCCGGAGTCTCAACTTTCAAGATTACGGACAATACGTTTAAGGCAATTCTCTCAACCAGGGTTCTTCCAAAGTGGAACATAGGCATCGGTGCTGGAGCGTCTGACCATTACGTTGTTACAGGAAACATAATGCCAGGATTTTATTTAACAGGCGCAATTTCCGACGGTGGAACAGGCCCGCACAAGATGATTTGCAATCCGACTTCTGGAGGATGTGAATTGAAAATCTCAACGGGCAGCCCTGCACATTAACGTTGCAGGCAGCTTGGCGGGGTCTAACGCCCATTCCCGCCCGAATCACTCGAGAGCAACACCATGGTTCCGAGCCGTCGCAACATCCAAGGTGTAAATAGAGGCAATCCGCGAAAGCGAATATATTCCTTTTCAATGCCAATAGGTTTCAGGTTGTGGCGGGCAAAAGCTTCCATCACGTCCGCTTCACTGCGATAGAAGCAATACGAATTGAGCCAATGCTGAAAATCAGCGGCCCACTGGCGCCGGCTTTTGTCTTTTTTGAAATACCCGCGCCCAAGACAACGAAAAGCAAGCAGCCAGTAATAGCCAAAGCGCGAACGTGAAAACTTGTGCGCCAAAGGGACCCCGCAGTGCCCTTCCCGCAGGACTTCACTCGATGGAAACAAGGATAGCAGGCGACCTCCGGGCTTCAGCACCCGTCGAATTTCTGAAAGCGCCTTGTCGATATCCTCCACGTGCTCGAAAACCATGTTATTCACGATGCAATCGAAATGGGAGTCAGGAAAAGGAATCACATTGTCCCGCATTTCAAAAATGCGCGATCCGATGAGGTCAGCAGCCTCAGAGCGGGAGCCGTGCCCGCCTTCATAAAAGGTCTCGCAGCCATAGATATTGAGGCCTTGCTGTATTCCGGCGCGGACGATCTGTCCCGCCCCGCATCCATAATCCAGCACTATTCCGTTCGGAGCGTTGTGCTGTGCGAAGTCCAGCACAAACCTGTAGTTTACGTGCAGGGGTGCGTTCATAGTGGATCAGCGTCAGGAGACTTGATGCTTTTAATTGTAACCGACTGGAATTGGGGATCGTGGCCGGCTGCGCACAAAAAAATAAACTTCATCTGCCGGTCCCTGGTTTCGATTGCTAAAGAGCTCCCTGTCTTGTCCGAGTGGCCCGGTTCAAAAATAAACATCTCCGGCTGATGCAGGAACTCCGTAACATTCAAAACGTCGCTGGGGTGCGGATACACGGTCACGCGCAGCACAGTATTACGGCCCTGAGACGGAGAGTAGCCCAACTCAGCGAAGACCATACGGTATCCGGTGCGGGAAGAAGGGTTCCATTGGCGTGTTGCTTTGTTCTTGATATCAGGCTCGCCAAAAACTTTGAGGGCTTCTGAAACATCCTTGTCCAAGGGAAGGCCATAGTACGTGCGCCAGGCCATGACTTGATCGGCGGTGAGAATGTTGTGCTGCGGAACCTGAAACAACACCAACAACAGGGCAAGAACTTTCATAATCCATAAGATTTCCCGCTCAAACCACAGGACGGCTTGAGCGGGACTCAAAAACCTTAAAAAATTAGCCGCATTTACTGCGGGGTTAGATTCGGCGCGGTTGGGGCGCCCGAGCCGGAGTTGAAGTTGTTGCCAAAGGACTTAAGCGTTCCGTTCGCTCCAATCACCATACCATTCAGATTGTCATGCATCGTAACATTGGATATCCGCACGGTAGCTGCGGCAGTCCCGCCGCCCGCTTGAACGCCGGTGATGTTGTTGGCGGAAGTTGAGCTTGTTATATTCAGTTCAGCAGTCCCAGCACTTGCGGAAGCAATAAAGCCCGCTGATGCATTTCCTGAAGCAACACTATTCGTTACGGTTATCCGGCTGAAGCTTCCGGCAATGACCCCGAACGTGCCGCCCAAGTCAAAGCGAGAGCCGTCAATAGCAACCGACGTATTGAGAGCAGCAGACTGAACGGAGAGACCGGCCCCTCCAACGTTCTGGACGACCGTGTTGCGAACAAATGCTTGTCCGCCGTCAGCTTTTGCAATGTCAATTCCATTGGTGGTGAAGCCGAAGATATCGCAGTTTTCAATAGTCAGCGCTTTGCCTGAAAGCCAGCGGATGCCATTGAGGCCTCCGGCTCCGCTTCCGGAAATGCCGTTGATCCGGAGGTTTCTGATAATCACAACATCGGATGGTCCGGCCTGGACCACGATGCCGTTGGTGCCGCTGACGAGAACTGAAGCTACCTGTCCACCGCCGCCGTCAAGGGTAATGGCTTTGGTAATGGTAAGGGCGCCGAATCCGGCTGGATCAAGGGCGTCAATTTCGCCACCGGCGGCAGTCTTGGAGATTGCGCCTGCAAACGTTTTGCACGGGGCAGTGCGGCTGCAGGGATTGGCATCATCGCCTACACCGGACACCCACGTCCGGGAGGCCTGGGCACCGGCTAGGCCGGCCCACAACAGAACAACAGCAAAAATTTTCATCGTACGCATAGGTGCACTTTCCCTTTCAATATTGATTGGCGCCCTTTCCGCCGAGCGGGGCCCTGATCTTCATGGAAGAGGGTTTGCCTGTGTATTGGTGTTCGGGGTAGACGGATCATATCAGAGAATCAGCAGCTTGAAATCCAAAGTTGTTGCTGAATTTTCACTCAGAAGTAACAGATAAAGCCCTGAATCCAGGTAGATTTGGAGTCGGTTTTGAAAGACTTCAGCGGGACAAGTGCAGCGTTCTTGTCAAAAAGTAGAAAAAAATTACCACTCATGACACCGATTCGGCGAAGCGAGTTTAAACGGGGCTTTTCCATATTCGCTATTGATTCGCATGGTTGCATTGGCTAAAGTACGCATCTACAAGCATGAATTGGCGCATTCAAAGGGATTAACGGGAGGGATGAGGACTCAAACAGCGTCCTTTCTTGCATTTCCAGCTGCATTGCGATAGCGACAAGTGTCAGGTATGTGCCCGGTCTAAGAGGGATTTGAGGGCTTCGCGGATTTAGTTCCTTCATTCGCGGCAAAAGCGGCCCCTTCAACTTCGCTCATGTCTTCGACCTACGGCGGAAAGGATTGGCAGGTTGATGCGCGGCGATTTTGCGCCACGCGGCTTATACGGAATGGGGGCCGTCAAACCGATTATTAATTTCAGGGAGAAAAAGGCAAACCGCCGTAACCACCTTCGATGCTTTCGCCATGGGTTTGAGCGATCAGAACGGCCATAATTGGCAATGAGTACGAAAAATAGGCTTTTGGAGTTTTCCAATGAAACCTTGCTGGCGCAAAATTTGTCTGCCTTTGCTTTTGGCCTGCTGCTTTGCAGCATTGGCCCAGTCCCAGACGTCGGTCGCGGAGCCCAAGAAGGTAATAGAAG
>JASLFF010000001.1 GCA_030150795.1 Terriglobales bacterium
TGCCGGCAGTAGGGACCGGATTCGGAAAGCCTGCGGAAGGGGCCGTCAGTATTGGACCACCAAATGGTCCGTTGACCGGTGTAGTTGCGGTGGACGGATTGGCTGTTTGGCCTTGTCCAGAGACAGCAGCCAGCATTGCGAGCCCAGCGATAAGCAGAATTCCGCGCGGCATAAATCACCCCTGACGTGTACCTGATGATTGGATTGCCTGAAGGTAAATAGGGGATGCCAGAGCGGCGCACTTGCTTAGATTTCAGCTGCTTAGAATTTCAGCTACCTACAAACCGCGCATACAGGCTGCGCGCTACGGAAGTATCGTCCGTGCCTTTGATGATGGCCCGGCCGTCAGGAAAAAGAGTCATTTCGAAGGGGGCACGCCAAAACTTAAGAACGAACGCATTGTGTTTCACTGTGCCATGGGCGCCCAGACGGGCTGACATCTCAGTGAAGTCCACGGGACGATGGCGCTCATGGATTTGAACAGAGTTTCTGCCGCATAAGGTAATTTGTGGCCTGCGCGTGCCCGCCAGATGAACAAAGTCATGCTTTTCACAGGTCTGGCAGCCGCTGCGGGGCTTGGCGGCTGAGATTTCAGCCATCTCATTGCTCCACACGTCGAAGGAGAGCAGTGTGCGCCTTAGCTTGCTTTTTGCTCCGACGAGGAATTTGATTGCCTCCGTCGCCTGAATCGATCCAATCAAGTTAACCGCGCTGTTCAGGATTCCCGCAGTGTCGCAGGTTTCCACCGTGCCTTCCGGAGGAAACGGGAAAACGCAAGCCATGCAGGCCGTTTCGCCGGGAATCACATTCATGGTGACCGCATAGGCAGCCACGGCAGCAGCATAAATCCAGGGTTTGCCGTGTTTTACAGCTAAGTAATTGATGAGATAGCGGGTTTAAAAGTTATCTGTTGCGTCCAGAATCAGATCGGCTTCAACAAGAAGCGACTCAATGTTCTCTGGCGTCAGGTCGGCCACAACGGGCGTCGCCTGGATCTCAGAGTTGAAAGCGGCGATCTTGCGCGCGGCGGCAACCGCTTTGGGCAGCGATTCAGCGGCATCGGCTTCATCAAACAACGATTGGCGTTGCAGATTGCTTGGTTCAACATAGTCACGGTCAATAATTGTCAAATGCCCGACGCCTGCCCGGGCCAGCAGACCGGAAACGCAAGTCCCAGTTGCCCCGCAGCCTACAATAGCAACCCGGCCTTTGGCCATGGACTGCTGTCCTTCCAACCCGATTCCGGGAAAAAGCACCTGACGCGAGTATCGATCCTGAAACTTCATGCCACATTTATTATAGGTGTTTGAAGGCTAAGGGGTTTATGCGTTACGTTGCAGGGCAGCTTACAATGCTCATAAAAGGCTTGCGTGCAACTAAGGTCCACTCTGCCGCCATCGAATTACACATACCGACCTTCAATTAAGGGGCTTTTATTGCCGCGCTGCCGTTCAGTGTGCCTGATGGTTGTGCTCTGCCTGAGCGTGTCCTGCGTTCAGAGCCAGGAGACTGGCGCGCCCCAAAATACTTCAAAACCTGATGCGTCATCCCAAAGCACGGCTAGCCCGGTTCCGGTGCCTGAGCCGGCCTCTTCCCCCGCCAGTCCGGCTCCAGGATTGCAGCTCTCGAGTGGTCTCAACAGCTTTCAGGGACTCAAGGTAGCAAAGATTCAGGTGAACGGTCTCGGAATAGATGACACGGAGAGCCTCCTGCAAATCCTGCCGCAGAAGGTCAACGAACCGCTTGATCGATACAAAATCAGACAATCCGTACAGGCGCTTTATAACACCGGCCGATTCGCGGAGATCCAGGTAGAAGCACAGCGCAATCCCACGGGCGAAGTGGTGTTGGCGTTTGATGCCCGCGAAAACTACTTCTTTGGCTCCATTCTAGCGGAAGGATCGCCCGGTCACCCAACTGACAGCCAACTGGTGAATGCCAGCAAACTCAACCTAGGCGAGCAGTACACTGAAGAGAAAATCACCTCCGGGATCGATGGGATGCAGCGTGCGCTGCAGGAGAATGGCTACTATCAGGCCACAATCAAGCCATACTTCGAGTGGGATTCGCGCAATCAGCAAGTCAAGGTGCGATTTATGGTCACCCCAGGCAAGCCTGCGCGTATTGGAGCTATCAATGTCGGAGGCTCTCCCGGTTATAGTGCAGAAGAAGTGCGAAAAATAGCCAAGCTGCGGCCTGGGGACAAAGTTACCGCAGCTCATCGGACGCGAGCATTGCAGCGGCTGAGAAAGCGCTTCCAGAAAAAAGACCTGCTGGAAGCACAGGTCACTATGACGCAGCGCGTTTACCACCCGGAGACCAATCTGCTGGATTACACCTTCGAGATTAACAGGGGTCCGGTAGTGGACGTTAAAGTGGAAGGCGCCAAATTGCGCCGCGGCCTCGTCAAGAAATTTGTTCCAGTGTTTGAAGAAAGCGCCGTTGACGATGATTTGCTGAATGAAGGGGCGCGCAACATACGCGACTACTTTCAATCAAAAGGCTTTTTTGACGTGAAGGTTACGTATGAGCAAAAACAGGACTCGGCTACAGACCGTCGCACTATCATTTTTCACATCGAAAAGAGCGAACGGCACAAGCTGGTAGAACTGGCGATCCTGGGGAACCACTATTTCAGCAGGGAAGACCTGCGCGAACAGATGCTGATGCAACCGGCTGGGGGACTGCTGCTCTACGGCTTATTCAGCCAATCCATCCTTGCGCGTGACGTGCAGTCGATCGAAAATCTTTACCGCACCAACGGCTTCCTGCAAGCCAAAGTCACGCCAGAGGTGCAGGACAATTACGGCAAGGAAGGCCACATCCGCGTAAACCTGACCGTGGTGGAAGGCACGCAGACGCTTGTAGGCAAACTAAAGATTGAAGGCAATGAAGCTCTTCCTGAGGGCCAGATTCGCGGCCTGATCACGGCTTCAGAAGGTCAGCCATATTCTGATTCCATGGTGATCACGGACCAGTCAGTCATTCTGGACCAGTACTACAATCTGGGATTTCCCAAAGTGAAGTTCGACTATACAACGCAGCCTGAAGCGGATAATCCCAACAAGATCGACGTGAGCTATAAGATCACTGAAGGCGCCCAAGTTTTTGTCGATAAGGTCCTGATTTCCGGAATGAATTACACGCGGCCATTTGTTGTGGAGCGTGAAATCAAGATTGGTACCGGCGACCGCTTGAGCCAGAGCCAAATGCTTGACTCCCAACGCCGCCTGTATGACATGGGAATCTTCAATGAAGTGGGCGTAGCTGTACAAAACCCTGACGGCGACGCTATCAGTAAGAAAGTGAATTTCCAACTTGCTGAAGCGCGGCGCTACACGTTTAATTATGGCCTGGGACTCGAAGTACAGACCGGGCAGCCCGGCAGCAGCAGCAATCCCCAGGGAGAAACCGGCGTGAGCGCTCGCGTGTCATTCGATGTTACGCGCGTTAACTTTCGCGGACGCGACCACACAATTACGCTCAAGACGCGTTATGGCAATCTGGAAAAGCTGGCTCTGATTGGTTACGGCGCTCCCCGGCTGTTCGATTCGCAGAAACTCACGCTGGATTTTACGACCTTCTACCAGCAGACCAATGATGTGAGCACTTTTACTTCAACACGGCTGGAAGGATCGGCGTCAATTAAGCAAGAGCTGAACCGCGCCACAACTCTTCTATATCGACTCATTTATCGGCGCGTGAGCACCAGCAATCTGGTCATCGATCCCAACCTGGTGCCGCTGTTTTCTCAAGCCGTGCGCGTCGGCATGCCCGATTTTAGTTACGTTCGCGATACGCGCGACAATCCCATCGAGTCACTCAAGGGAACGTTCAACACGTTTGACTTAGGCGTCGCTTCCGGAATATTCGGTTCGCAGACGAACTTCACGCGCGTAGTGGTGCAGAACTCCAGCTATTACCAATTTCATAAACGGCGTTGGGTGTTTGCCCGGTCTACGCGCATTGGTGTGGAAGAGCCATTCGCCTCCACTGACTTTGCTCCGCTTCCTGAACGCTTCTTCGCCGGCGGCAGCACGTCGCACCGGGGCTTCGGCATCAACCAGGCAGGCCCGCGCGACCTCACCAGCGGTTTTCCTCTGGGCGGTGAAGCTCTCTTCCTCAATAACCTTGAATTGCGCACCCCGCCGCTGCCGCTGCCATTTGTCGGCAACAATCTGAGCGCGGTGGTGTTTCATGATATGGGGAACGTTTTTTCCACGGCTGGAGATATGGCCAACAGCATCCTTAAGTTCTCTCAGCCTAATCGGAGCCTCTGTTTGAACCCGGCAGCGGCAACCTGCAACTTCAACTATTCGTCGCACGCGGTGGGGGCTGGAGCGCGGTATCGGACTCCGATCGGACCTGTCAGTTTTGACGTCGGATATAACCTCAACCCGCCGGCATTTCCTATTTCTGCGCCCAAGCCCCCGGCTGTCCCTTCTTCACAGGTGCTAAAGCATTTCAATTTCTTTTTTAATATTGGACAGACTTTCTGATGAGAGCGCGCTTCCATTTCGTAATGGTCCTTTTGCTTGCCGGAGTTGCGCAAGCCCAGGTGGTTGATCGAATGGTGGCGGTCGTCAACAAGCGCGTGGTCCTTGAAAGCGAGCTCGATCAGGCCACCCGAGTGGAATTTCTGATGCAAGCCAAGCCCATCGAGCGCCTGACCTATGCTGATCGGACCGCCGTCATGGAGCGTTTGATTGACCGCTCGCTGCTAGACCAGCAGATTGTGAATCCGGCCATGCTCGATCCTGCGCCGGAAGAGCTGAAGGCCAAAATTGAAGAAGTCCGCCAGGGCATTCCGGGCGCTGCGAAGGATGAAAATTGGAAAACTATTCTTGCCGGCTACGGCCTTGCGCAACAGGACGTCGAAGAACAGCTTACTTCACAGGTCCGCATTCTCCGATTTATTGATCTGCGTTTTCGCGGGCTGGTGCGCGTTGATAAAGAAGCCATTGCGGCTTACTACCAGGAACGTTTTTTGCCCGAGGTGCGCAAGCGAAACGCTGCGGAGCCAAAACTTGCAGAGGTGTCAGACAAGATTGAGCAGATACTTGCAGAGCAGCGCATTGATGAGCTTTTGAGCAACTGGCTGAAGACTCTGCGCGCCCAAGCCCACATTGAGCGTATGCTGCCGGCGGCGGCCACCAGCGCCGGGACCTCGCCATGAGCAGCAAACCCGATGTCAACATCGCGCCGCCTGCCGCCCCGGCGAAGAAGCGCAAACTCCGGCGCGTCATCATCCTTACTTGTCTGGCGCTAGCCGTCATCGTGATTGGTGCGGTGACTTACTTGAACAGCGGCTCCTTCCGTGAGACTGTTCGGCAAAGAGTGATTGCTGAACTCCGGCAGATGACGGGCGGCAAGGTGGAAGTTGAATCGTTTACCTGGAACCTTTCCACGCTGCATTTTGAAGCGCGCAATGTGACGATACATGGACGCGAGGCGGCGGGAGAGGTCCCCTACGCTCATGCCGATCGCATCGGCGTTGATGTAAAAATTGTTTCATTTTTCACGCGCAAAATTTCCCTGGAAAATGTGGCCATTGATCGCCTTGTGTTTCACTTAATGGTCTATCCTGACGGCACAACGAACCAGCCGCCGCCCCAGCCGAACACGCCTTCTGAGGAATCCCCCACGCAAAATCTCTTTGATCTTGCGATCAAGCAGATTGCAGTGCGGCAAGGGACGTTGATACTGGATCAGGAGAAGATCCCATTCGACCTTGACGGCAAGGACATCTCCGCCGGAATGAACTATGTTCCAAGCCAGAAAGCTTATGACGGCCATCTGGATTTCACGCCGCTGACCATTGCCTACAGAAATGCGCCGCCAATGCAGGCAGAAATGCATGTAGGTTTTCTTCTGCGTTCCAAAGAAACGGAAATCAAATCGCTCAGGCTGGCTGCAGGTGGTTCCCAGGTTGAGGCCAGCGGAACGCTGCGCAACTACAACAATCCGGAACTCACGCTTCAATATCAGGCTTTATTGGATCTCGTTCAAGTGGGCAACACGGCAAAGTGGAAGCAGCTCCGTGCCGGGCAAGCTGAGCTGAAGGGCAAAGGCACTTATCAAAGCAGCCGCTACTCTTCGCAAGGAAATCTCAGCATTCGCGGGTTGGAATGGCGCGATGCCACCTCCCATGTTTCCTCCGTTGACGCAACTTCACCGTACTCGATTACGCAAGACAAATTAGTTCTTTCTCGCTTGATTGCGCACGTTTTCGGCGGCACGGTGCAGGGCGATGCACAGATCACGAACTGGCTTTCTCCTGCAACAGCTGGAAAGAAGACGTTGCCACAACAGGGGAGCACGCGGCTTCATTTATCCGGAGTTCAGGCCAGTAAAGTTGCAGAGGCCATTTCCTCGCCAAAAATGCCGATCAATAAGATTGAATTAGCCGGAAGCATTTCCGGCGACGTGAATTCAACGTGGACAGGGTCTTTGGATCGCGCGGTTTCCTCGTTAAAACTGGAAGTATCGCCGCCCCTAGCGCCATCGCCCAAGGAAGTGCCTGTGACCGCACAGCTGCAAGCGACCTATCATGGCGATTCCCGTACCCTGGATGTGGCCGGACTTACTCTGGCAACGCGGGCGATCCGAGTAAACGCCACTGGTTCGCTGGGATCTGAAAAAGCCCAGGCCCACGTTTCCCTCAACGCGACCGATCTGCGGGAGCTACAGCCCGCGCTTGACGCTCTTGATCCGGGAACGCGCATTCCGGTTACGCTGGAAGGCCGCTCGTCATTCAACGGAGTGGTTTTTGGAAAGCTTGATGGGCTCTCAACGCGCGGGCATCTCGACCTGGAAACGTTTGATACGGAATTTCATCTGGCCAGCCAGCCTAAAGGAGCGCGCACTAAACCTCCGCGAATACACTGGGACGCTTTATCCGCCGACCTGTCCTACTCGCCTTCCGCGCTTTCTCTCCAGCGCGGAACATTGCGCCGGGGTGCGGCACAATTGGGATTTTCCGCCAGCACAACCTTGCGCGAGGGCAACTTCGACGAAAACACAAGCCAGCTCAATCTCAGTCTTCACGTCCAGAATGAAAATGTGGCGGATATGCAAGCTCTGGGCGGGACGAATTATGAGCTCACCGGCATTGTGAACGCCGATGTGCGGGCCGCCGGTACTTTGCGCAACTTGCAGGGCGGCGGCAAAGTGCAGATCAGCAAACTGGCAATCTATGGCGAGCCCTTCAGGGCCTTTTCCAGTGACTTGCGCCTGAACGGAAGCGAGGCGCGGCTGGAGAATATCCAGTTGGCCCATAATGGCGCAAGCTTTAGCGGATTTGTGGCATACGATCTGGGCAATAAAAATTATCGCTTTGACCTTACCGGCGCCAATATTGACTTCGCGAACTTTCAACGCATAGATCTGCCTCGACTCTCCGTGCAAGGGCAGGCCGGATTTCATCTGACCGGTTCCGGCACTGAGGATGCGCCGGTCATTAATGGCGAAATCGATCTGCGCAATATTGTGCTGAACCGCGAGACGGTGGGCAGCATGACAATCCTGGCGGAGACACATGGCGAAAACGTACAACTGAGCGGGCGCTCGAAGTTTGAAAACGCAGAGCTGAATGTTGATGGCTCTGTGCATCTTCGCGATCTGTGGCCGGGACAAATTGCCGTGAAGTTCTCTCATCTCGACTTCGATCCATTGATTCGCGCTTATTTCCAGGGGCAGATTACGGGCCACTCTTCCATTGCCGGAGAGATTGACATTCATGGTCCCATGAGGAAGCCGCGGAACCTGGTAATTACGGGCAATGTTACGCAGCTCTCTGCCGATGTTGAAAATGTGAAGCTGCAGAATGACGGGCCTATTCATTTTGGGCTGGAAAATGAATCGCTGAAGGTAGACGAGTTTCACCTGACCGGGACAGAAACCGATCTTGATGCGAAAGGGACTGTGCAACTCACTGGTGAGCACAGGCTTGACCTGCACTCGCACGGACGGTTCAACCTGAAGCTGTTGCCGGCATTCAATCCAAACCTGGTGGCGAATGGACCCGCGACATTTACGGTCAATATCACCGGAGCCGCAGCGCGTCCGCAATTGAGCGGAAGGCTTGAGCTGAAAGATGCGTCTGCTTCGCTGCTTGATCTGCCGAACGGCCTGAGCCACATCACCGGGTCGCTGGTATTTGCCCAGGACCGCATGCAGATTGAGAAGCTCACGGCCCATACGGGTGGCGGCGAACTCGATGTCGGCGGGTTTATTGCTTACCGCAATGGGATATATTTTGACCTGACTGCAAAAGGTAGTGACGTCCGGCTGCGCTATCCGCCGGGCGTTAGCTCTTCCGCCGATGCGACGCTGCGCTATACCGGCTCGGCTAAAAGCTCTTTGCTTTCCGGCGATATTTTGATCACGCGGTTTGGCATGAATCCGCATTTTGACTTTGCCAACTATCTGGCGCAGAGCAAAAAGACACCAATTATCTCGACGCTGAATCCATTTCTGGATAACATGCGGCTGGATATGCACATCACTTCCACGCCGGAGCTCCAGGTGGAGACTTCACTCGCGAAACTTTCCGGGGACCTTGACCTGCACGTTCGCGGCACCGCGGCACGACCGGCCATTGTGGGTAGGGTGAACATTGCTGAAGGCGATGTTTTTTTTAATGGCACAAAATATCGGCTGGAACGTGGTGATATTACCTTCAGCAATCCGCTTAGTATCGAACCGGTAGTGAATCTTGATATGTCTGCCCGCGTGCAGGGCTATGACGTAACCATCGGATTGCACGGACAGGCGATTGGCGGCAAGGGAATCAGCATGACATACCGGTCCGATCCACCGCTGGCCAATTCTGACATTATTGCGCTGCTGGCGTTTGGACGAACGCGCGGACAAGGCGTTTATAACGCGAGCCAGCCTGGGGTGAACACAAATGATACGGCGTCAGCTTCCAACGCCATTCTGGGAGAGGCGCTCAATGCCACGTTCAGTGACCGCGTGCAGCGACTTTTTGGGGCGAGCCGGGTAAAGATTGATCCCCAATTTATAGGCTCAGAAAACAACCCCAGCGCGCGCGTCACCATTGAACAGCAGATCAGCAATGACATTACGTTTACCTACGTCACCAGCCTCACGCAATCTGCGGAGACGGTGATTCAGGTGGAATATAATATCGACAAGAATGTGTCGATTGTGGCCGTGCGGGACCAGAATGGGGTGCTGGGTTTTGACATCCACATACGCCGGCGGAAAAAGTGAAGCATGATCGGCAATGGAACACAGCCGTTCGCAGCCGAGCGCTTTTCCATGGTGGAAAGCCAACTGCGGCAGCGTGGCATTCGCGATGAGCGTTTACTCGCGGCCATGAGCACAGTGCCGCGGCATGAATTCGTCGACCAGCAAAATTGGAATGAGGCGTATGCGGACCATCCAATTCCAATTGCCGAAAAACAGACGACATCTCAACCTTACATGATTGCGGCCATGATTCAGGCGGCGGAGATCAAGCCCGAAGACCGTGTCCTGGAAATTGGCGCTGGGTCGGGATATCAGACTGCGCTTCTGGCGGAACTCGCCAGCCAGGTCTTTGCCGTGGAGCGATATGCATCTTTGGCGCAGACGGCGCAGAAAACACTGGAACGACTGGGCTATCGCAATGCAAAAATCGTTACCGGCGATGGCTCGCTGGGACTGCCAGAGGCCGCGCCGTTTGACGCTATTATTGTGTCGGCTGCGGCTCCGCAGATCCCGCAGGCCCTGCAGGACCAGCTTGCTCTTGGTGGCAGACTGCTGATTCCGATCGGAGATGCCGAACAGCAAATTCTGCAACTTATCCACCGGAACGCAGATGGAACCACCAGCGTGCGCACGCTTGAAGGTTGCCGCTTTGTGCCATTGATCGGGGAGCAGGGATTTTAAAAAGAAGCTATTAGCCCTTGGCTCTTAGCTTTTGGATTTTTCTGAAACCCCGAGCGCAAACGAGGGACCGCTATACTCATCCAGATAATTGGAGGACTATAGGGGTCCTGTCGAGAACAAAAAATTCTCAGCGTCGATTACCGCTTAAAGTTTCTTGGAGACGGTAGTGATCCCTCGCCCCGCTCGGGATTTTAAAACAAGCTACAATATCCTGTGCCTCTCCTCACCAACATCAAGACCACGCTGGAGATGATCAAGTGGGAGCACTCTATTTTTGCTCTGCCATTTGCTCTCTGCGCTGCCATGCTTGCCGCCGGTGGCATGCCGACCGCGGCCAAATTGGGCTGGATCGTCCTGTGCATGATTTCCGCGCGCTCCGCAGCCATGGCCTTTAACCGCATTGCGGACGCAAGAATTGACGCTGCCAATCCACGCACGGCCATGCGCGCCATTCCAGCCGGGACGCTTTCACAGAAATTTGCGACGGTCTTTGTTGTTGTGGCTTGCCTGCTTTTTATTGTTGGTGCGGCTGAACTCAATCGCGTAACGCTGTTGCTTTCTCCGGTGGCGCTGGCCGTGGTGCTGTTTTATTCCTATACCAAGCGATTCACGCGCTGGTCGCACCTGGTGCTGGGATTTGCGTTAGGCATTGCTCCAGCGGCGGCCTGGATAGCCGTGCGTGGCTGGCTCGATCCACGCATTCTGCTGCTTACGGCGGCAGTCACCTTTTGGGTGGGCGGCTTTGACGTGTTATATGCGTGCCAGGATATCGAGTTTGATCGCGCTAATTCGCTGAACTCAATTCCACAGGCGATGGGCGTTCCCAA
>JASLFF010000007.1 GCA_030150795.1 Terriglobales bacterium
CGGTCAGATGTTTGTGTGGTTCCGGCCGCGGGCGTTGCCGCGGAAGCCATGGTCGCGCTCACGCTGGCACGCTGCGTTCTTGAAAAATTTGGCGGCGATTCCATCGTCGAACTCCGGCGTAACTTTGCCGGCTATCAACAACAGTTGCGGGAGTTTTAGCTGAAGAGAATGATTTATCCAATCGTGCTGTACGGTGATCCGGTTCTGGAAACGCCCGCCGAAACCGTGACCGAATTCAATAGCGACCTGAAAAAACTGGTCGAAGACATGTTTGAATCCATGTACGCAGCCCACGGCGTGGGCTTGGCCGCGCCGCAGATCGGCATTGCCAAACGCATCGCCGTTATTGACACTACGTTCAAAGAAGACCCTAACGCCAAACTGGTGCTGGTAAATCCGGAAATTATTGGGCGTGAGGGCCGGCAGAACGGACAGGAAGGCTGCCTCAGCCTGCCCGACTTTCGCGAGAACGTGACCCGCGCCAATATCGTCACCGTCCGCGCCCAGGATGTGGAAGGGAACTGGTTTGAAAAAACCGGCGACGAGCTGCTGGCCCGCGCTTTCCTGCATGAGATCGACCACCTGAACGGCCGGCTTTTTATCAGCCACGTGAGCGCGCTCAAGCGTGACCTGATCAAGCGTAAGATCAAAAAGCTAGTGCGCGCCGGCGAGTGGGCATGAAGCTGGTTTTCTGCGGCACGCCAATGTTTGCCGTGCCGTCATTGGAGCGTCTGGCGGCTGCCGGACTTGAGATACAACTTGTGGTGACCCAGCCTGATCGCCCACAGGGACGCGGCATGACGTTGACTGCGCCACCGGTAAAACAATCGGCGCTGAAGCTCGGCCTTTCAGTGATCCAGCCGGAAAAAATCAAAAAGAATGAAGAGTTTCAAGCGCAGCTGATAGCGTTGCATCCGGACGCAATCATCGTCGTCGGCTATGGCAGAATAATTCCTCCCTGGATGTTACAGTTGCCGCGATATGGCAACATCAATGTGCATGCGTCTTTGCTGCCGAAGTATCGCGGAGCAGCGCCCGTGCAGTGGGCCATCGCGCATGGGGAAAACGTCTCGGGCGTCACTACCATGCTGCTGAATGAAGGCCTGGATACCGGCGACATCCTTCTGCAAAGAGAAGTGGCTATTCGCCCGGAAGATACTGCTTTGACTTATGCGCCGCGGCTGGCTGAACTTGGCGCGCACATGATCCTGGAAACGCTACGCGGTTTGGAAGACAACACGATCACGCCGGTTCCGCAGGACCACAGCAAAGCCACGCTGGCTCCCATTCTCAAGAAAGAAGATGGGCTCGTGGATTTCAACCGCACCGCTACTGAGATTCACAATCGACTGCGCGGCTTTCAGCCCTGGCCCGGAGCGCACACGCAGTTTCGCGGTAAGGGCTTGAAATTGATCAGCGCCATGCCGGAAGACACATTGTCCAACCTCGCGTCAGGTGAACTGCGCGTGGGCGATGAAAAACTCTTTGTGGGCTGTGGCCAGCGCACCGTGCTGCAACTGCTGCAAGTGCAGCCGGAAGGGAAAAAAGTTATGGCTGCCCGCGAATTCATCAATGGCTATCATCCCGCCCCCGGCGAGCGGCTCAGTTCAGCCAAGGAAGCCTGAAAGTGGCAGTCTCCTCCGCGCGTCTTGCGGCTTTCAACATCTTGTTGCGCGTGGAGCGCGAGTCAGCCTATGCGGTGGAACTGCTGCATTCCGCTTTGCTCGATGAACTTTCTCCCGTTGACCGCAATCTCGCCACGGAAATCGTTATGGGTGTGCTCCGTTGGCGCTCCGTGCTGGATGAAACTATTGCCCGTCTCAGCTTAACGCCTTTCCGCAAGCTCGACTTCGAAGTCCTTACGGCCCTGCGCATGGGCGTTTACCAAAAGCAATTTCTTACGAAAGTTCCAGCGCACGCTGCCGTAAATGAAACAGTGGAGCTGGTGAAGCAAGCCAAGAAAACCTCTGCTGCCGGATTGGTTAACGCCGTGATGCGTAAAGTGAAGTCTGGAGCCTATGATCCGCATGCTTCAAACTTAAGCGGGCTGGATTATTTGTCATCAGCGCTGGGACATCCGAGGTGGCTGGTGGAGCGATGGCTGACTTTCTTCAGCCAGGATGTTGTGCAGAAAATCTGCGAATACGATCAGAGGATACCTCCTAGTGTTCTGCGCTTGAGCAGCTTAGAAGACGAAACCACACTAGCTGCCCAAGGCATTGAACTTGTTCCCGGCGCGCTGATGGCGACGGCGCGAACCGTGATCGCAGGAGACGTTACCGCGACACAATCATTCCGCGGAGGGAAAATCGCCATCCAGGATGAAGGTTCGCAACTAGTGGCCGCGTTGGTCGGCAAGGGGCGGCGCATACTCGATTGCTGCGCCGCTCCCGGCGGCAAGACCGCAGCCATGGCCACACGTTTGCCTCAAGCAGAGATCGTCGCAACGGAGCTTCATCCGCATCGCGCAACGCTGCTTAGGAGGCTCGCGCCGCAGCAAAACATCCAAGTCATCACCGCGGACGCACTCGCTCTGCCGTACGGCGCAGATTTTGATCGCGTGCTGGCCGACGTCCCTTGCTCCGGCACAGGAACGCTGGCGCGCAATCCGGAAATCAAATGGAAGCTCAAGCCTGAGGACCTGCTTGATCTGCAATCGCGCCAGATCGAAATTTTGAAGGCGGCAATGCGTTACGTTGCGCCCGGCGGAAGGCTGGTTTATTCCACCTGCTCGCTGGAGCCGGAAGAGAACGAACATGTGATCGCCGCATGTCTTCCAAATTCCGACTTCAAAATCATTCCTGCCCGAACTGAGTTACAGCATTTGCAGGATTCAGGCGAGCTGGTGTGGAAGAATTTAGATGAGCTAGTCAGCGGCGGCTTTCTGCGTACAATTCCGGGGGTTCATCCTTGTGATGGGTTTTTTGCTGCTGTCTTGGGAAAGAATTAACCACAGCGCGGCAAAGCCGCAACCAAAATAAAGGCGTTCCAGAAATCCGTATGATGTTGTTCGCGAAAACACATCGGCACGGAAAGGAACGCCATAAACCAGTTTATCGAGAAATTTGCCACCTGTCAGCCGCAAGCTCCGACTCCTGAGGGCGCACGGCTTAATCCAAAAGCTGCCGCATACCTACCGCTATCAAGTGACGGAAAAGGGAAGACAAGTCATCAATGCTGTTCTAGCGGCGCGCCATGCCACGGTGAACCATTTGCCGGCACAAGCCGCCTAAATCCTTCGCAGAAGAAAGAATTTTATGATTAGCAATACAAAGAACACGAAGGAACACAGAGGAACCCAAAGAATTCACCGCAAAGGACGCTAAGGAAGGCCCAGAAGAAATTGCCAAGAATGCCAAAATTGCCAAAAATCGCCGAAATTGAAAATCTTGCCTCATTTCCGATCTTGCGCAATAACATACTTCAGTGCTTGTTACGTTTTTCATCAAATCAGGTCAAACATACGTCCCGGATCAAATACAAACCTATGAGAAAACTGCTCATCGCCTGTCTACCGTTTGTTGTGCTTGCACTCACTTCACTTTCCGTCGCGCAGTCTGCGCCGCCTGCGCCAACGCTGCCGTACTCGCCAAGCCTGGACGTGAGTTCCATGGATAAGTCGGTAGACCCTTGCGTGGACTTCTACCAATACTCCTGCGGCGGGTGGCAGCAGAAGAATCCTATTCCGCCGGACCAAACTTCATGGGGCGTTTACAGCAAGCTGTACCAGGACAACCTGGCTTTTCTGCGCGGCATTCTGGAGCAGGCCGCGGCGGCCAAGGGCCAACGCGACACGGTGACGCAGGA
>JASLFF010000022.1 GCA_030150795.1 Terriglobales bacterium
GTTTCTTCGATTCCGGCGCTGGCCTAAATCTCCGGTACCAGATTGGCCTTTTCCACGTTCGCCAGATCAATCTCAAACTGTTGCACTGGCTGAGCGTGTCCCGGCTTCGGCTTTTTCTTGCCCGGAATCGTTTCCAGAATCAGCTTGCCTTCTTCAAATTTCTGCAAACGCGCTTCAAAATGTCTGTTCCCATTCACCGGCTCGCGCGTCGTCAGCTTTACTCTGCTTCCAGTAAAGCGCCTGTAATCTTCCGGCCGTTTCAACGCTCTATCCAGCCCGGGTGACGACACCTCCAGCGTGTACGACGCGCCACTTACTGCATCTTCAACATCCAGAATGGTCGAAACATCCCGGCTAACCATGGCGCAATCTTCGTGCGTTACGCCTTCCGGCTTGTCGATGGTGATTCTTAAGGTGCGCGCCTTGCCGCCGCCCCGCAGTTCCACATCTACAACTTCAATACCTTGCGCCGTGGCCACGCGGCCTGCAATTTCGCGAATTGTGTTGAGATCTGCCGCCATCCACTTCCGAACAGTTTGTTACTTATACAGGCTGGTTTTCCCAAAATAAAAGTGGGCAATCCGCCCACTGGTACGTTCGCCGAATTGGGGACATCTAACCCACCCAGACCACCTTCCGGCCTGAGCCGAAACCAGCTACCACTACCTAATAATACGCCCAATACACTTAAAAAACAATGCATTCAGGCCATTAAAACTGCCCCTATTGCGGATTATGCGCGTTGCCAAACCCTTTGTTTACCGGTAGTTCCAGTCACGTCTTGCAAGGCGAGTTTTTTCAAATGAACCCGCAGTAGGGGCAGCTAATCCTTTTTCCCCAGCAGGCCTATCCGGTCAGCCCCGGCATGGTGCGTGATATCCACGGCTTGCGCCACATACTCAAAATCAACTTCAGGATCGCCCTGCACAAACGCTACCCGGTCAACCTGGACCTTGAATAGGGCTGTGAGCCGCGGCTCCAAAGCGTCCCAAGAAACTTCTTGCTGATTGATCTTCAGCAAAGGACGCTTGCTCTCTCCAACGTCTTTCAATTGGATGACAATCGGAGTCGGAGGATTCTTCTCCGTGCTTTCAATGCTCGGCTGCGGGACCAGAGTCTTCTCTCCCCACTTGTGCTCCGGCAGAATGACCATAAAAATGATCAGCAGGACCAATAGAACATCGATGAGCGGGGTAACGTTGATCTCACACGATTGCGTGCTGCGCGCTCCAACCATCATTGACATGGCTTGGCTCCTTAGCGTCGGCCGACTTTGCCGGCGCTCTTTTGGGTTTTGCGCGCTGTAATAATTGACACTTGGTCAAAGCATTATGTTCCTGAATAAAATGGCAAGGACACAAAGAGCCGCGAATTTCATGCGGTGAACTTGAACACAGGAAAGCTGCTGGTCAACCGCATTTGTTGTGGGTCTTTGGGTGATAATCACCGCGTTGATGCGGTGCGGGGCCTTTCCGCCTATGGGAAGCCTGGCGGAAATAGCATTTAAATTTAACCGTCGGTAGCTCCTATTCTAGGGTATTTTAGTTGGCTGTGAGGTGTTCCCCATGCGCCTTGTTATTGCAGTTTTTGCGCTTCTAGTATCCTCTCAGGGCCTTGCCCAGCAGTGCACCGCCACAGTGCTGGCGTCCTTCTATGATCAGCTTACGAAAGACGAGATTGAGACTCTCAAGCCAGGCGACCTGGAAATAAAAATCGACGGGAAAAAACTCCCGGTATTGAACGCCAGCCGTGACTTCGATAACCGGCTGCTGATCTTGATGGAAACTGAGGGCTCGGCAAAAAATGAAAAACTCGCTGACCTGGTGAGCACCGTAACGCAACAGGCACGGCAGGCGCCGGCAGGCAAACCTGTGGCCTTCGGGGTCTTTGCGGAAAAGGCCACCTTCACAAAGGGGTTTTCTTCCGAGCCGGAGATGCGTACTCGGGCCATCAATGAAGTTGTGGAGGAAGCACCGCCGCTGGGAAAACGCGTTGCGCTATGGGACGCTCTGCATGAAGCTCTTGCGCTTTTTGGGCCGCACCAGCCGGGAGACACCGTCCTGCTCGTCGGCGATCCCTATGACGATGCCAGCCGTCGTTCACCGGAAAGCGTGGAGAAAGAATTTATCATGAGTGGGACCCGCTTCTTCATGATGCGCAGAACACAGGGTAGCCGCGTGGAACGCGACTTCCTTTGGCAAAACCATGATCTCGAAAAAATGGTGCTCGCGCGCATGACGGAGGAAACCGGCGGCCTGCTGAGCCTTTATGTTCCGTCTCTCATTCGTTTTGCCTGGGCTGGATATATGCTGGAAATCAAACTGCCTCCCAGTGTGAGCAGGCCGCACAAATGGAAAGTCCAATTCCGCGGCGACGCAGCCTTTACGCACAAAAAGACCAACTTTTACTATCCTGCCCGGTTCCCGGCATGCGACCAGGGAGAAACTCCACTAAAAAAGGAAAGCGCCAGCAAGAGCAACGACTGAAAATATAGATGAGGCTAAACGGGAACAGGGCCGATACAT
>JASLFF010000023.1 GCA_030150795.1 Terriglobales bacterium
TACAGCAGAACTGGCTGACGTATGAGATTGATCCGCGCATCAAAGCGCCGCATCGCGCGTTTATAGAATTTGACATCACGCGCGATGGCAGTCCGGCAAACGTGCATCTGGCGCAGTCGAGCGGCGTGCCGTCACTGGACCAGTCGGCCATGCGGGCGATTCAGCGTATTGATAGTTTCGGCAAACTGCCGGAAGGCAACAGCGTGACTGTAGATTTCTGGTTTGACTATCCTCCGAAATAGGCGAATTCATGGTTAAAGCGAAAACGATTGCTGTGACAAAGCTCTGCTTTATGACTCTTACAGTGCTGTGCGGATTTTTGAGCTCTGCCGCACAGGACCGAATCAAGATTGAATTGAATATGGGCCAGGAACGGCCAAGGATTGCCGTACCGGACTTCAAGGCCGCCAATACCGACGCGCAAACCGGACCGCTGAACACCATCTTTAACCAGACTCTGTGGAATGACCTGGACAATGCCGGAATCTTTGATCTGGTAGCGAAGAGCTTTTATCCGTCGCAAACGCCAGGGCAGCCGCAGGAGTTACAAGCGAAGGTGTGGGGGGATCCGCCGCCGAATGCCGGAGTAATCACCTTTGGCAACCTGGGCGTGAATAACGGGAAAGTGGATGTCCAGGGCTGGCTGTATGACGTGAAAAACCCCGGCGCGCCGCAGATCCTGGGCAAGCAATATAAAGAAGATGCTACGCCGGACATGGCACGGCTGATAGCGCACCGCTTTGCCGATGAAATTATTGCGCGCCTGGGCAGCGGGATTGCCGGGATCGCTGAAAGTCAGATTTATTTTGTGAGCACACGCAGCGGGAACAAGGAAATCTGGCAAATGGACTATGACGGCGCAAACCAGAAACAGATTACTAAGCTGGGGTCGATAGCGCTGTCGCCAAGGATTTCACCGGATGGATCGCGGCTGGCTTACAGCGGGCTGACCCGGGATTCATGGCAGATCATGATGTATTCGATGGACCTGGGCCGCACCGTGGCGTTTCCGCGGAACGGCGGCGATAATTTTTCTCCCGCATGGGCATCGGATGGAACTAAAATCGCTTTTGCATCCTCCATGCACAGTGGGCTGTCAGAGATATTCGTCGCGGACGCGAGTGGCGGGGGCGCGCGCAGGCTGAGCACCGGCAAGGGAGATGTGTCGCCGGTGTTCAATCCTAAGACCAACGGCCAGATAGCCTGGGTGAGCGGACGCACTGGACTACCACAGATCTATGTAATGGACGCGGACGGTAGTAACGTGCAAAGGATGACCGACCAGGGCTATGCTGTTTCGCCGGCGTGGTCGCCCAATGGGCTGCTGCTGGCGTTTGCGTGGGTCCGCAATTATGGCCCTGGGGTGCTGGGCGGATCGGACATTTATCTTATGGATATCGCATCACGACAGATAATACAATTGACCCACGATGGCGGAAGAAACGACTTTCCGTCATGGTCTCCGGATGGCCGCCACATTGTGTTCCAGTCCAACCGCACAGGCAATGAACAGATCTGGAGCGTTCTGGCGGACGGCACGCACTTGCAGCAGCTAACGCGCCAGGGCCGCAATAGCCAGCCCAATTGGAGCTTCAAATAGGCCTTATAGTAAATTGCATTATTTTTTGGAGGACATGAGGTGAACAAGAGCACGAGCAATCGGATCGTCGTCCTGGGGGTGCTGGCTTTCTTGATGGTGGCAAGTGGATGTAAAAAGAAAGAGACTGCGCCGCCACCGCCACCGCCGCCTAAAGCAGTTAGCGCCACACTTTCCGCCAACCCGACTTCCATTGAAGCTGGCCAATCGGCCACGCTGACATGGAGCACGGAAAACGCAACTGACGTTGCCCTGGATGGCAACAAGGTTGATCCCAGCGGATCGCAAACCGTCTCGCCGACGCAAACCACCACATATCATTTGACCGCCAAGGGTGCGGCTGGAACGCAGGAAGCCACGGCACAGGTTTCGGTGATCCCGAAGGCGACACCAACTCCAACCCCGGTTCCCACGCCAACCGTGACCGACGATCAGCTTTTCGCCCAGATGGTAAAGGACATTTACTTCGACTATGACAAAGCTGACTTGCGTCCGGATGCGCAACAAGCATTGGCCCAGGCGGCACAGGTCATCAAGCAAAAAGGCTGGAAGGTCCAGATTGAAGGCAATTGTGATGACCGCGGTTCCACCGAATACAACCTGTCTCTGGGCGAACATCGCGCAGACTCCGCCAAGCAGGCGCTACAGCAAGCGGGCGTAAGCGCGGACGCTCTCAAGACCATCAGCTACGGCAAAGAAAAACCGCAATGCACTGAGCAGAATGAAGATTGCTGGCAGAAAAACCGCCGCGATCACTTCTCACTGTTACACTAAAATAGTAAGGGCCGGGCAGGCCAGTGTGCCTGTCCGGCTTATCAAGTTTGGTTCGCACCCAAGGTTTGGTTTCCACAAGCCCTGATTCCGGTGCACACTTTAGAGGAAGCGCCTCCTCGTCTGAGAAAAAGAAAAATCCTTGCAGGATCAACCAGCTATTCTGCATCTAACGAGTTAAATGCCTATGAAGAAACAAAGTTTCGCCGTCATGCTGGCTGTGCTGCTGTTTGCGCTCTGTGCCAGCCACACCGCCTCCGCCGCGGACACCAAGTCACAGCTCATCCAGATCCAGACCCAGCTCCAGCTCATGCAGGACAATATGTCACGCATGCAGCAGTCTTTTGATGAGCGCATGGGCGTAATGAAAGACCTGCTCACGCAGCAGACTGACAACGTGAACAAGATGGGGGCCGCTGTCCAAAACCTGCAAAAGACGCTGGGACAGCAGACTTCAGACGCGGGCAGCAAGGTCGACCAGATTTCCGGGCAAGTCCAGGCGCTGCATGATGCGGTGGACGAATTGAAAGCGCGTCTGGCCAAAGTGAGCAAGCAGCTCGATGACATGCAGACCGCGCAACAAAATATTACGGCTCCGCCTGCAGGCTCTCAGCCCGGCGGTCCCAGTGGCGCTGCGAACAATGTGCCGCAAGCCCCGCCCGCAGACCAGCTTTATAACGATGGCCTGCGCGATTACAACGCCAACAAGAATGATCTGGCGTCACAGGAATTCGCGCAGTACCTGCAGGTTTATGGCAATACCGATCTTGCGGGCAACGCGCAGTTCTACCTGGGAGAAATCGCTTATCGCCAGGGAAACTTTGCGGGCGCGGTGCAGGCCTATAACAAAGTTCTTGACCAGTATCCCGGCGGAAACAAGACCGCTGCGGCCCAATTAAAGAAAGCGTATGCGCTGCTGGAACTTGGCCAGCGCGATGCGGGAGTGCAGGAATTGCGCAGCCTGATTAGCCGCTATCCAAAGAGCCCTGAAGCCTTGCAGGCCCGTGACCGTCTTACAAAATTGGGGGCCGCCGGCGCGGCCTCCAAAAAGCCCGCCCGCCCCTCGCCCAGCCACCGCTAATTCTTCTGAAACCTCGAGCGCAAGCGAGAGGTCCCTATCAGTACAAAACTT
>JASLFF010000158.1 GCA_030150795.1 Terriglobales bacterium
CTGTTTGGTCTAAAGATCCAAAGCACGGGACCAGTACGCTTTTTCGGGTTGTTGAAAGGCGGCTTTGTGAACTTTGGCGTGGGTGGTCCCGTTACGGCGGGCGTTATCAATAATCAGATCAACAATATTGTTGACGGCGATACCGACGGCGTCTTCTATCCCGGCGGCGGCGTTGAATTCAATGCCGGCTGGCTTGGCTTCCGGGTTGAAGCAGGTGACGAAATCATGTTCCTGAATGCCGGTACGCGTAATAACTTCCGGGCCACCATCGGTCCGCAAATCCGATTCTAACGGTCGATTTCTAAATAGCAGAACAAAAGAAAGCAGCTCTTTCCGGGGCTGCTTTCTTGTTTTGTTCCGCAAAGATGCTTCAGCTTTCTTGTGCCGTTTGCCTGCGCTTCCTGCTCGAAGGGGCAGCTCTGCTGGCCTGTGTTAGATTAGTAAGAGTGTGGGCGCGTAGCTCAGTTGGTAGAGCAACGCCCTTTTAAGGCGTGGGTCGCTGGTTCGAATCCAGCCGCGCTCACCATGTGTTTCAGGACTTACGCCGCGCCGCCGCACCGGCTATCACTTTTACATCAGAGACTGTAATTCCTAATGTTCAATCCAACCGACCCAGAATCCCAGCCAGACAAGCCGTCCGCCGATTCCAGCGAATCATTCCAGGACATTCTTTCCCAGTTTGAACAAAGCCATTCCCACAAGCCAGAAGAAGGCAGCCGCAGGATTGAAGCCACTGTCGTCACGCTCACGGCTGACTGCGTCCTGCTTGACATCGGCTTTAAGACGGAAGGCATTCTGCCCCTTACGGCGTTGCCTCCCGGCGAAACCGTAAAACCGGGCGACAAGCTGCTGGTCAGCGTCAAAGGCCGCGATCCTGAAGGGTATTACGAAGTTGCTCTGGGCAAGATTTCGCGTCCTATTGACTGGCCGTCACTGGAGCAGGCATTCAATGAGAAGGCCACCATCGTTGGGACAGTCACGGCTGCCATCAAAGGCGGGCTGAGTGTTGATGTTGGCGTGCGTGCTTTTATGCCTGCTTCGCGTAGCGGAGTCCGCGATGCCGCCGAGATGGAAAAGCTGGTTGGTCAGGAGATTCAATGCCGTATCACCAAGCTTGATGTCACGGAAGAAGACGTAGTTGTCGATCGCCGCGTGATTGCCGAAGAAGAAGAGCGTGCCACCAAAGAACGCCGCTATTCTGAAATTCAGGAAGGCGAAACCGTGCGCGGAACCGTCCGCAGCTTGGCCGATTATGGTGCTTTCGTGGATATTGGCGGCGTTGACGGCCTTCTGCATGTGGCGGAAATTTCCTGGAGCCGCGTCAACAAGCCTTCAGACCTGCTTTCCGTCGGCCAGGAAATTGAAGCGCGCGTATTGAAGGTCGATCCCGACAAGCGCCGCATCTCGCTCGGCATGAAGCAGCTTCTTCCGCATCCGTGGGACACCGCCGCAGAAAAGTACAAGCAAGGCGAACGCGTGCGTGGCACAGTCACTCGCCTGGCCGATTTCGGCGCGTTCGTGGAACTGGAGCCGGGAGTTGAAGGCCTGATTCACGTTTCTGAAATGTCATGGTCCAAGAAAGTTCGCAAGCCCAGTGATGCAGTCAAAGTGGGAGAGACGGTTGAAGCCGTGATTCTGGGCGTGAACGTCCCTGAGCGGCGCATCTCGCTGGGGCTGAAGCAGGCTCTTGGCGATCCATGGGTTGAAGCAGCAAAAAATCTGACGATTGGCTCCGTGATTGAAGGGCCGGTCGTTAGCATCACTAAATTTGGCGCGTTCGTGCAGATTGCCGAGGGCGTGGAAGGAATGATCCATGTGAGCGAAATCAGTGCGGAAAAAAGAATCAATCACCCGCAGGATGTGCTTAAAGTCGGCCAGACCGTTAAAGCCCAGGTGCTTGACGTGGACGGTGCCAAGCGCAATGTTCGCCTCAGCATCAAGCAGATGGTCCCTTCCAGTCTTGACGAATACATTGCCGAGCACAAAGAAGGTGACAGCGTTACCGGCCGCGTGCAGCAGGTTAATGGGGGCGTGGCGCGCGTTGAACTGGGTGAAGGAGTCTTTGCAACGTGCCACATGGCTGAAGAAGCGCCCGCCAAGGAAGACAAGGCTCCTGCGGCAAAGGCAGCCGATCTGGGTTCGCTCAGCGCCATGCTTCAATCGCGCTGGAAAAGCGGAGCTTCACCCACGGCGGCCAAGCCGGACGCGTCTTCGGCGGGACAGATTCGCAGCTTCCGCATCAGCAAGCTTGATCCGGCATCGAAGAAGATTGAGTTGGAGCTGGCCAGGAAATAATCCCGGCGGCCGGTATTTTAATCTAATCAGAACGGCTGCTCTGATGACAGTCGCTTCAACTCATATTCGAGGCATTCTATTCGATGGTTGAACGACGCCAATTTCAGAATGAAGTTCCGCGACCGGGCGCAGACCTGATCTTTGGCTCAGGAGAAATGGCCGACCTCATTCGTGCTTTTGACTGGAGCACAACGTCTCTTGGCCCCATTGAGGATTGGTCTGAAGCTCTTTTGATCACCCTGAACACGATGCTGGGCAATCGCCAGCCTAATTTCCTGTTTTGGGGCGACGACCTTATCCAGTTCTACAACGACGCTTTTCGTCCAAGTCTTGGTTCTGATAAGCATCCCAAGGCGGTAGGGCAGCGCGGGCCGGAGTGCTGGGCAGAGATTTGGACAATCATTGGCCCGCAAATTGAAGCTGTCATGCAGCGGGGAGAATCCTGCTGGTTTGAGGACCAGCTTGTCCCTTTCTATCGCGATGGCAAACTCGAAGACATTTATTGGACATATAGCTACAGTCCTGTACGCGATGCAGCCGGCAGCATTCAAGGCACTTTAGTTACATGCACGGAAACAACAGGGCGCGTCCTGGCTGAACGAGCGCTCCGTACGCAGCAAGAGCGTTTGTTGTCACTCTTTCATCAAGCCCCGGCGTTTCTGGCTGTGTTGCGTGGCCCTGAGCATGTTTTTGAAATGCACAATCTGCGTTACATGGATTTAATCGGACAGCGAAATGTTATCGGTAAATCCGTACGAGAAGCGGTGCCGGAAGCGGTTTCCCAAGGTTTTGTTGAAATGTTGGATAGTGTTTCCAGCAGCGGGGAGCCGTTCATCGCCCACAACCATCCTATCGATTTACAACGCATCCCAGGCAAGCCTCTGGAACGCCGCTATCTTGATTTCGTTTATCAGCCGATGCGGGAAATTGACGGCAGCCTTTCCGGAATCATCGCTTTGGGCGTGGACATAACTGAAAGAAAAAATGCCCTGGATGCACTCCTCAATACGGAGAAATTGACAGCTGTTGGCCGCCTCGCCGCGAGTATCGCTCATGAGATCAACAATCCTCTGTCATCCGTTACAAACCTGCTCTACCTAGCGAGGCATAGCGCTGACCTCGACGAGGTACAGCGATATCTGGACACAGCGGAACGCGAATTGCGGCGCGTCTCAGCCATCAGCAATCAGACCCTTCGCTTTCATCGCCAATCAACCAAACAGCAGGCCGTCCATAGTGAAGAGCTTTTTGAGAGCGTACTCTCCATTCATCAGGGACGTTTGGTAAATTCTTCCATTGAAGTTCAAAAACAATTCCGAGCACAGGTTGCAATCACGTGCTTCGATGGCGAGATACGGCAGGTACTAAACAACCTTGTGGGCAATGCGATTGATGCCATGCAATCAGCGGGTGGAACACTTTTTGTACAAAGCCGGGAAGCGCGAAACTGGCAAACGGGTGAAAAGGGTATTAGGCTCACCGTCGCCGACACCGGGACAGGAATGAACGCGGAATTACTGGCAAGGATTTTTGAACCGTTCTTTACCACCAAGGGGATTGGCGGAACCGGACTTGGATTGTGGATTTGCATGGAGATTGTGAACCGGCATCATGGCCAACTTCGGGTGAAGAGCAATCCGAAGAAAGGCAAAAGTGGAACAGTGTTCACCCTGTTCCTGCCATTTGGGCCTACAGACTGAGTGCAAGCGGTTTGGAACGAAGCGACAGATTGGAGTGGAGGGCGAGGCCGACTTGCGCGCCGAGCCCGCAGCAGCAAGGCTGGCAAATCTA
>JASLFF010000069.1 GCA_030150795.1 Terriglobales bacterium
CTGGCTCCGGTATCGGTATAGCCGGACTTGATATCTATAAATGCCTGCTCGCGCAGCTTGGTGAGATAGGCGCGCGCCGCGGGTTCCAAACGCTCTGAGTAAATGGCTTCGCGGATACGATCAGAGATATCTTTCAGCTCAGGAACACCGGCAGCACGATGGGCCGTGACTTTCAGGATAATGAAGCCCTGCCGCGTACGAATTACGCCTGTGTTCTCTCCTGCCTTGAGCGAAAATGTTTTTTGTTCCAGGTCTTTTGCCAGTTCGCCTCGTTTGAAGGTGCCCAGCGTTCCTCCCTGGGCCGCCGTAGGGCCGTCAGAGCTTTTCTTGGCGAGATCGTCGAATTTTGCGCCCTTCTGCAATTGATCAAGAAGCTGGTTTGCCTTGGCTTCAGCTTCAGCCACTTTGGCCGGATCTTCAGGCAGGTTCTTGTCCTTTTCCGCGCCTTGCTTGTCTTTGCTCTCAACGTTTTCTTTTGCCGGCTGGGTGGAGACCATGATCTCACTCAGGCCAATTTCTTCAGGCCCTTCAAGCTCTTTCTGGTGCTTGCTGTACCAATCCTGAATATCTTCATTGGAAATATGGAGCTTGCCGCCAACTTCCTGGCCAATCACCTGCTGCGTCACGGCGCTGATACGGATTTGCTCTTTGAAATCCTCGTAGGAGACACCCTGTTTCTTGGCTTCCGCCTCCAGATCGTCAATGCTGGCCAGCCCCATCTGTTGCCGCATCTGGTTAAGCCGTTTCACAAGTTCCGTTTCGCCGGTGATGCCCAGGTCCTTGCCGCGTTCCAGCAGAAGCTGCTGGTCGATCAGATCACGAAGGGTATTGGACTCCGCTTTGGCGGCCTGGGCCTGCCAGTCAGACGGGCTTCTTTGTTTCAACTCTTCGAGTGTGGTCGCCTTGGCCTTTTCCATATCGGACCGGGTAATAATCTGGTCATCGACGCGGGCGATGATTTCGTCAACAATATCGTCAGCGCGAAGGGCCATTGCCAGCAGGAGCACGGCAGAGGCAAACAAAGCGAGTTTCTTGGGCATATTCAAAGACCTTCTAAACAGAAAAGACTGGGGCTATTGCCACTATTTTAGCAGCGGGGACATGAAGCTTCCAATTTGGGTAATGGTACAGTTTGAATTTTTCCGTTTTATTCAACCTATTACGAAACGTCATCTCGAAGGGCGTAAGCGAGCCCCGCGCTTTCATCAGCGGGCGAGTAGCCCTGAGAGACCTTTTGTTTACCGCTAAAACAAAAGGTCCCTCGCCCCTATTCGGGCGCTCTGCCCATTTACGCGCAAAAAGCGGCGCGCAAATGGGAGCCCGACTGCGCGCCCTCATTGACGGGAGCTCGGGATGACGATCTGTTATGAGAACCAGTCATCTATGAGAACCAGTCATCGACTTACCCTGCTATTCAAACTGTACGACGACCCCAATTCCCAGAACGCGAGATCGCGCTATTGTTGCGGTTTTTTCTTCTTGTTGAACAAGCCGCCGATCGCGTCTTGCAGGTTTGGTTTTTGCTGGCCGTCGGTCTTGGTCCCCTTGTTGCCCTGGACTGCCTGCAGCAGGGAGTTCTGAAGATCACCAGCCACGGCGCCCCCCACGTCTGGGCGGAACACGGGGTTTGAGGTCTTCCCGGTAATGGTGAAAGGCAGGCCTTTGCTTTGGGCCGATGCAGAGACTCCGGTAAGGCTGCCCAAAAGATTATTGGCGGCCCCAGAGAGTTTCATCAGCATTTTAAAATTGAGCGAGTTATCGCCTGAAATCACGCCATTGCCGGTGACGGTGCCGAGTGACGGCACGTCCAGAACAATGTTGTCTGCCTTTATGCCTTCAGGCGCAACGCGCAAAGCGGAGCTGAAGGTCTGGATGAGCGTATCTGTGCTCCCTTTGTTGCCGGTGAAAGGGGCGATGGCGCCAAGATTGGAACCCAGGTTATAGCCGGAAAGATGCGTACCTTCAATTTTTAGCGGGCCATCAATCACCAGACGGTCCAGTGGGCCAGTTGCGTTGAGATCCATGTTGATGTTGCCGCCCTGCAATGAGGCGCCAGAGGGCAGGATCACACCAAACGCCGGGAGCAGGCCTTCAACATCATTCACGGCCATATTCTTGCCAACGATCTTCAAATTCGCCAGCGTGTCTTCACCTTTGGCGTTGAGCGTTCCGCTGGCATTGGTCAGGCTGTTGCCGGTGTGAAGGTTTGCATTGATTGTGCCGGTATCGGAATCAAGAGCGTAGTCGGATTTGTAATCCAGCGCGATCGGTTGCTTTGCCGGCTGTCCGCCCTTAACCACGCGCAGGTCAGCAGCTTTGGCCTTGCCTTCAGATTGCAATTTGTGGCCATCCGACTTTATTTGTCCATCAAAATCCAATATGCCGGCAACACCGGAACTGGGATCGACAAAACCGGTAGCGGCAAGATCAGCGTGCTTCAACGTAATTTTGGCGTCCAGCGGACTCTTGGTTGAGTCAGTGGGATTCAGCGGGCCTGCCGTACCTTCCAGGTTGAGCGTGCCGCCGGCCGGCATGCCGGCGGAAAGCGTAAACGGCATTGCGCTGGTGGTGGAGATATTGTGCGCCACCAGGTTTACATTCTGGTAAACGCTTTCTTTTCCGGCAGAGTGACCGCTGCTATGGCCCACGCGCACGGTGCCGCCGGCGATCTCAAACGTATCAACGGACACATCCGGCGTGGATTTAGCTGAAGGCTCGGACGGCGCGGAACTGGGTTTTGAGGGCGCGGGCTTTGAAGGTTCAGAGGGGTTCGTTTGCGCCGTGGCGCCGATGGTGGCGTAATTCCATTTGCCGGCTGCGTTCTTCAGCAGCGTAATGTCCGGCTTCTGTATCGTCAGCGACGTAACTTTGAGCTGCTTGGAGAAGATCAACGGCATCAGTTGCACGCCGACTTTCACCGAAGCCGCTTTCAGAAACGGGTCCTTGTTAAAGGCCGGATCGTCAGCAATGGTGATGTCGGTGGCGCTTGCGCCTCCGCTCAGAAGGGACGCATCCAGCTTGCCGATATGCACCTGACGATTGAGGGCGGCGGAGATTTTCTTCTCCAGATCGGGGCGGAAGCTATCGACATTGATGAACAAAGGAACGGCGATAATGAACAGCAGGAGCACGCCGACGATAATCCCGGAAATTACAAGCAAACGTTTCATGGGAGAAATGCTATCAGAAAGCCATTTAAATAGATGTTATTGACAGGGCAGGTGGTTTGCCGGAGCATAATTACATATGCCAATCACTCGAGTTCTGGCGTTGCCAGCGTTAGTGGTGCTGGCTGCGTTGGCGGTGGCACAAGATAGCCCGTCTCCCAAACATCTCCGCGTATCTTCAGGCGTCGCGGATAGCCTCAAGATCCACGATGCGAAGCCGCACTATCCAAGAGAAGCCCAGGAAAAGGGAATTCAGGGTGATGTGCTCCTGCAAGCCACAATTGATACTAACGGAAACTTAACAAACATCAAGGTTGTGCAGGGCGATCCTGTTTTGGTTAAGGCCTCAATTGATGCGGTTAAGAAATGGAAATACCGGCCCTATATATTAAAGGGTGAACCAGTGGATGTGGACACCATGATTAAGATCCAGTTTCATCTATGAATTTTGTAGGCAGGCCCTTACATGAGAAGCATTTTTCAAGCCACGGTTGTTGTAGCGTTTATCAGTCTCAGTTGCGCAGCAAACGCGTTTCAGGCTGCGCCAGAACAGGCCTCCGTCCGCCTGGAAAACGGCTCCATCCTGTACGCCGAATTGACGAAAACCGTTGATGCCAAGAAAGCCAAAGTGGGCGATCCGGTCTCTGCCGTGCTGGTGGCTGACGTTCTGGCCCACGGAAAAATCGTGGTCCGGCATGACTCAAAGCTGGTGGGGCATGTAACGGAAGTGCAGATTCATACCAAAGAACAGCCTGAATCGCGGCTGGGAATCGTTTTCGATAAAGCGATTACAAAGGGCGGCGATTTACCGTTCCAATCACTGCTTCTGGCGATTCGTCCGGGCGAGCGCCCTGTGGTGGAGGTGCCTAATGCGCCTTCTCCCATGAGCAATTCCGCTCAACAGCCGATGCAAACTAATCCGTCAACTCAGGTGCCGCGTATTAACAGGACCATAGACGATGAAACGAGATCACGTGATCACAGAATGCCCGAAAACGGGCCGACTGATATCGATGGGTTGAGTTTGAGCTCTCCGGCTAACGGCGGCGCTCAGGCTATCGTCTCTAAGCAGCGAACGGTCAAGCTGGAAAGCGGCGTGAAAATTGAACTGCGCATTACCGGCCAGTAGCTCGCGGCTTAGGTGCCGTAATTTTTCTTAAGATAGTTTGTGATCTCAGTTTCCAGTTCCGCGTAACCGCCGTGAACGGTGCTGCGCAGGGCCGACTCCACACTTTGCCCTTCTCCCAGGCGCTGCAACAGGCGAGCCAGATCGCTCAAGCCAAAGGTCGCGCGAATGTATTCCACCGCAGCCAGACTTTCCGCGTAAGCAACCGAGGCTTCCGCTGAGCTGTAATCCTGGAACCCGCCTTCCAACTGATTGAGCGGGATCTGCCTGCCGGACGCGTACAGCGCAGCCAGCCGAGGGCCGATTGCGCCGGTAGACGAGCCCTGTTCCAGCTGCGCCACACCTTCATTCAACCAGACCGGGGCGCGATTGTGCGTGATCTGCGCGACAAAGGAATGCGTGAGCTCATGGCGCATGACACTGGCCAGTTCCGGAGTGACGGCGTTGATGCCTGAGATGGGAATGCGAATCTTGCCGTCATTCAGCGCCGCTGTCCAGGCGGCGGCGTGGGTCACATCAAAGAAAGCCTCATCGGTATAAAGTGAAACGTAGATATTTCTGGGCGACGAGCCCAGATCGTTGCTCAAATCGCGATAGTCGGCTTCCAGCGCGTCCAGCACCTGCGTGCGGAGCGCATCGGCTGTTTGCGAGCCTTCATAGCGCAGCGTAAAGTGGCTGCTCTCCTGCTGGCGGAAGTCGGCTTCTGTTTTAGATTC
>JASLFF010000771.1 GCA_030150795.1 Terriglobales bacterium
GCTGACCTGCCTGAGATGGCTATCGGCGATTCCGGCCGCCTGCGGCAAATATTGATGAACCTTGTTGGGAATGCGCTGAAGTTCACCCATGAGGGAGAAATCATGGTGCGCGTCATGCGACTGCACGAAGATACCCTGCAGTTTAGCGTGAGTGATACGGGAATAGGAATCTCTCCGGAAAAGCAAAAGTCGATTTTTGAAGCTTTTGTCCAGGCGGACACCTCTGCCACCCGCCACTATGGCGGCACCGGCCTTGGGTTGGCGATTGTTTCGCAGTTGGTCGCGCTCATGCGGGGCAAAATATGGTTGGAAAGCCAGCCGGGTTCAGGCAGCACGTTTTACTTTACCGCGCGTTTTGGCATAGCAACTGCCGTGGCAAGCAAAGATGCAATACAGCCGCGCGGAGAGCATGCCACAGCGGCGTCCACCGGGAAGCTCCATATTTTGGTTGCAGACGATAACCTGGTAAATCTCCGGCTGGCACGGAGCTTGTTGGCCAAGCAAGGCCATTCTGCTGTGGCTGTGAGTAGCGGAAGAGAGGCTCTGTCTGCGCTGCAGCAACAGGATTTTGATTTAGTGCTGATGGACGTCCAGATGCCGGATATGGATGGATTTGAGACGACCAAAGCCATACGCGCCCAGGAACGAACCTCCGGGCAACATCTGCCGATTGTGGCCATGACCGCCCATGCCATGAGCGGAGATCGCGAACGCTGTCTAGCGGCAGGGATGGACTCATACGTGACAAAGCCCGTGGATGCCATAAAGCTTTTTACCGCTATTGCAGAAGCTTTCCATAAAGATGCGACTCCGAATGCCAGCCGAACCCAGAACACACCTCCACCCCGCAAGAACTCCACAGCATTGATTTAGATCGCTAAAATCTCCCTTCTTGTGCAAGGACTCCGCCTAAAAATGACTTGCCGCCAATACGAACGCTTAAGATCCCATGGGCGGCAAAAGGACCCTGAGCCTGTAAAATAGAAGTCAGGAATCATGCAGTTCACTGAACAATACGATGTTGTAGTCGTCGGCGCCGGCCATGCCGGGTGCGAAGCCGCGATGGCGACCGCCCACATGGGACTCAAGACCGCGCTTTTTACGCTGAATGTTGACCTGATCGCTCAGATGTCATGCAATCCCGCGGTCGGCGGAATCGCCAAAGGCCATCTCGTCCGCGAGGTGGACGCCCTGGGCGGAATCATGGGCGAAGTTACTGACGCGGTAGGAATTCAGTTCCGGCTGCTCAATACTTCTCGGGGGCCTGCGGTATGGTCTCCGCGCGCGCAGTGTGACAAGCAGCAGTATCGCCAGAAGATGCGCGAGGTTCTGGAGAGCCAGCCCAATCTTTTCATTAAGCAGGCTGAAGTAGCTGAGCTGATCGTGGAAGAGCAAGATTCACCGCGGAGTCGCGGAGACGCGGAGGAGATCGGGACATCTGATCATCTGATCATCGAGCCATCCGAACCTCCTTTGACTTCTCCGATCACCCGATCACCCGATGACCCGATCACCCGATCCGCCGTGTCTCCGCGTCTCCGCGGTGAAATATCTGCAAAAGGCATTAAACTGCGCGATGGCCGCACCGTCGGCGCGCAAGCTGTCATCGTCACCACAGGGACGTTTCTCAACGGGCTGATCCATTGCGGAGAGCAAACTTATCCAGCGGGACGCAGCGGAGAGCCGCCGTCGCAGATCCTGGGCGAATCGCTCAAGCTGCTAGGCTTGCGCGGCTGCAGGCTTAAGACTGGAACGCCGCCGCGCCTCGATGGACGCAGCATTGACTGGTCACGCTTTGAAGTGCAGCCGGGCGACGCCGATCCCACGCCCTTTAGCTTCCGCACTAAAAAGATCACGCAGAAACAGGTGCCGTGCTATATCGCCTTCACCACGGCAGAGACGCACCGCATCATCGCTGAGAACGTGCACCGTTCGCCCATGTATTCCGGCCAGATCCAGAGCATTGGTCCACGATATTGCCCCAGCATTGAAGACAAGATCGTCAAGTTTCCGGACAAGACCACGCACCAGCTCTTTCTGGAGCCCGAAGGTCTGAACACGCATGAGATTTACGTCAATGGCATGAGCACGTCGCTGCCGATTGGCGTGCAGCTTGCGATCGTGAAGTCCATCCCTGGGCTTGAAAAAGCGGAGATGTTGCGGCCCGGATATGCGATTGAATATGACTCGATTGATCCGACCGAGCTTGAGCGTACGCTGGAGACAAAAAAGATTGATCGCCTGTTTCTGGCCGGACAGATCAATGGTACTTCCGGCTATGAAGAAGCGGCATGTCAGGGATTGATGGCCGGCATCAATGCCGCCTTAAAGATTAAGGGCGAGCCGCCGCTGGTGCTGGACCGCACGGAAGCCTACACGGCTATTCTGATCGACGACTTGATCAGCAAAGGCACGAACGAACCATATCGCATGTTTACTTCGCGCGCGGAGTTCCGCCTGCATCTGCGCATTGACAATGCTGACCGGCGCCTTACGCCCCACGGTCGCAGGATTGGCTTGATCGGCGATGACGCCTGGACTGATTTCCAGGCGAAGCAGGAGCGCGCACAGAAGTTGGCGACGCTGCTCGAGAAGACGCGAATCTCGGGCGAGATGTTGGAGAAGATCGAGCGGGCGCAACGGGAGCGGATTGCGGAGTCGAAGGCTTCGAAAGCCGTTGATTTAGAAAATGAGAGCGGAGCTGAGGAAGCAGTGTCAGGTAATTCGAATGGGAGCAGGCTTTCCAGTGCACTTGGCTCGCCGCTGGCGCAATTGCTCAAGCGGCCGGAGATTGTGATTGAGGATTTGGCGGCGGTGGTGCGGGAGGATTATCCGGAGTTTTTTGCAGAGATTGCGCAGCTTTCCTGCCGTCCGCAAGAAGATACAGCGGGTCACGATCACGCTTGTTATTCCACGCCGTCATCCCGAACTCCGTTCATGAGGACGCGCACTCTTCAGCGTCCGAATAGGAGTGAGGGGCCTTTTGTTTTCGAGAACGAAGGACTGAAGGCCGGAGAACACAAGGTCCCTCCGTCCTACTCGCACGCTGATGAAAGCGCGTGCTCGCTTGACGGCCGTCGGGATGACGAGCCAGCTGCGAAACATCTCTCTTCCGCTGCACGCAACGAGATGAAGACCGTCGAGACCGAAATCAAATATGCCGGCTATCTTGACCAGCAGCGCAAGTCGATTGAGCGTCTCAAGAAAGCCGAGCAGCGCGTTATCCCCGACTGGTTCGACTACGGCAAAGTCAGCGGCCTCTCGCGGGAGATGAATGAAAAGCTCCAGCGCGTCCGCCCGCGAACGCTGGGCCATGCCTCGCGCATTCCCGGCGTGACCCCTGCGGCGGTGAGCTTGATCCATGTCTATATTGAGATCCAGGGCAAGCGGTTTGCGCAGGCGCAGCAGACCGCAGGCTAATCTTTATGGCCGCATCCAAAAAGAAAAATAACCAGTCGATTGATCCTCAGGTTCGGATAGGCCATGTGCATCTTAAAGTCGCGAACCTGGAACGCGCCATCGAATTCTATCGAGACATACTTGGGTTCGAGCTCATGCAGCGCATGGGAGACCAAGCTGCGTTTCTCTCTGCCGGCGGTTACCACCATCACATCGCGTTAAATACCTGGGAGAGCCTGGACGGTCAACCTCCTCCGTTCGGCACAACCGGCCTCTACCATCACGCCATTGTGTATCCCAACCGCGCAGCGTTGGCGGATGCGCTGCGGCGGTTGATTGCTGCCGGTATCGGGCTTGAGGGTGCTGCCGATCATGGCGTGAGCCAGTCGCTTTACCTGCGCGATCCCGACGGTAATGGAGTGGAGTTGTACGTCGATCGGCCCAGAGAGGCATGGCCGCACACGCCAGATGGAAAGCTGGCGATGTACACGCGGCACCTGGACCTCAGGGCGTTGCTGGCGGAGTTGCCGGAAACCGAAGCGAACGAGGTTCCGACGACCAAGGATTTATAGAATTAGTGGACTTGCGCTGCCTTGCGGGTCTCAGATAGCCGTTCGCGTTCGATCATCGGCTGCAGGTAAAGAAAAACCTGGTGCCGTTCCTGTTCGTTCTTCAGCCGCGTTGCCACATGGTCCCAGGATCGTGGGTTTTGGCCGAGGCGCAAGTCCGTTGAACGTCTAAAAAAACCGAGCAGCGCGTGATCCCCGACTGGTTCGACCGCGGCAAGGTCAGCGACCTGTCGCACGAGTTGAATGAGAAGCTGCGGCGCGTGCGTGCGCTGACGCTGGGACAGGCTTCGCGCATCCCGGGCGTGACTTCGGCGGCGGTGTCGCTGATCCATTTGTATATTGAGATTCGGGCAAAATGCGTGCAAACTAGTCATTGAAAGAGCTGATTCCGTGATTAGCAAAGGAATCACAGAT
>JASLFF010000116.1 GCA_030150795.1 Terriglobales bacterium
GCTTCGTCGTCCTTGATATCAAAGACGGTATAGAGCTTGGTGATCTGTAGCAGATCGTGGACTTTCTTGGTCAAGTTCAGCAGCTTCAGTTCGCCGCCTTCACGGCGCACAGCGGTAAACGCGCTTACCAGTTCGCCGATGCCGGAGCTGTCAATATAGGTGACGTCGCCCAGGTTAAGCAGGATCTTTTTCTGTCCTTTGCCGACCAGGTCGCGGATGGTGTCTCGCAATACCACGCTGCCCTCACCTAAAGTGATGCGGCCGCTCATATCCACAACGGCGATTCCGTCCACTTGCCGATTCGTTGCTTTCATGCTCACTGTGCTTCCTCCTCCTTGGCATTCGCCGCGTTGCGGCCCGTATGTTTAATAAGTGTTACTTCCGTCCCCGGATTCGTGTTGCGGATCTTTACTTCGTCCATGAATGCTCGAATCAAAAAAATTCCCCGACCTGAGCCTTTCATCAGGTTTTCCGGCGCCAGCGGGTCCGGCAGCGATTCCGGGTCCAGCCCCTTGCCCTGATCGGTGATGGTAATCACCAGCGATTCTCCGGTGGTTTCATAGGCCACCACAAATCTTTTCCCCGGATCATAGGCATTGCCGTGCAGCACGGCGTTCACTGCGGCCTCGCGTACCGCCATGGCCACCTGATATTGCTCGTCTTCAGCCAGTCCCGCGCCGGCGGCAACCTCCGTAGCTTTTTGTTCTACCTGATTGACGCTTTCCAAGGTTGATTCAAGCGTGTATGAAACCCGGTTTGTCATTGGGCGATTCACTAAGCTGTGCTTTTACCGCTCTGAGAAACGAATTTCTGGGGCGAATCACTTAGTTTAGCTTACCGACGATAATTACTTAGTTTAGCTTACGTAGATGCAGAGTTGTCAAACCGCCATAGTGACAGGTTTTCTTGGCACTCAGCTGCGGTGAAATTCCTAGCGGAACAGGTTCTTCAAGATAAAAATGGCATTCGCCGGACGCTCCGCCAGCCGCCGCATCAGGTAGGGATACCATTCTGTCCCGAAGGGTATATACACGCGGCAGCGCCAGCCCTCTTTCACCAGCTCTTGCTGCAGATCGCGGCGCACGCCGTAAAGCATCTGGAATTCAAATGTGGAAGCGGCGATCTTTTCTTTCTGGGCAAACTCAACGGTCGCCCGGATCATGTTTTCGTCATGTGTTGCGATCCCGTGATACACGCCGCTCTTCAGCAGCATCTTCATCAGCTTCACGTAATTCCCATCAACGTCAGTCTTCTTCGGGAACGCCACCTCGGGCGGCTCTTTATAAGCGCCTTTGCACAGGCGAATGCGTATCCGCTGCGCCAGCAGCTCTTCAACATCCTTTTCACTGCGGAAAAGATAAGACTGGATCACCGCGCCCACGTGCCCGGCGTTCTCTGGCTGGCTGTGCAGCCGATGGACGAAGTCCAGCGTCCGTTGCGTATAGGGCGATCCTTCCATATCAATGCGGACAAAATTGTTGATCCGCGCCGCGTGCTGCACCACGCAGGACGCAATCTCATAGGCCATCGCCTCGTCCACGTCCAGTCCCATGTGCGTGAGCTTCAAGCTCACGTTGGCGTTCAGCCCCAGCGCGCTCATCTGGTCCAGCATCTGGTGGTAAAGCTGCGCGCTGTGGCGGGCTTCGTCGGCGTTGGTCACGTTTTCGCCCAGATTGTCTACGCTCACGCTCAGGCCCAGCTTGTTCATGGCCTGCGTGGCCGCAAGCGCGTCTTCAATGGTGGTGCCGGCCACAAACCGGCGAGAAAGCCGCTGGCCAATCCACGTCTTCTCCGCCGCCGAGCGCAGAGACTTACTTTCTGAGAGAGAAATGAAGGCGGCCCTTAACAACGGCGCTCCAGGATTGTCTGAGATGAAGGCATATAAGGGAACTTACTTTTTTAACACAAAGCCTGGGAAGATTTGGGATTTGAAACCGCAAAATCTAAGCGTGGCTTTTCCCGGGATATTTTCCATTGCATCGCGCTTGGGCTTGATCGAGCTTATCCATCTGAACTGGAGCACATTTACGACCGGGCTGTTGTCCAGGCGCGGGGCGGGTACCACCAAACAATCCTAAGTCATTTACAAACAAATCACGCACATAGCGCGCGGGAGGTTAAAATTTCCTCTTACTCCCCCCACTTAAATGAAACTGCCGGAGCGCAAGCGGAGCCTTTGAAATTTGCGGTCTCAACGCCGCTTTGCTTATCTTTTACGAACGGCATCAGCGCTGTGTTGAAACTGCCATTGGCGTCGACTACTGTCGTTCCATTAACAGCTTCACCAGCAGAGTCACCAGTAATTTTCACATTCTCATTTGGCTTAAATCCCTTGCCGCGAACCAGTGCAGCTTCAAACTTACGCGTCAAACGAATTACTTCGAGGTTGCACCCGTGGTCACTACCGGTAATTGGATTCGGAACAACAAAAACAGTAATCTTGTATTTAGCGTCCTCGGATACGATAACCCCTTGAAACGGCTCTCCCTTAGCTGAAATGGTATTAAGTGCAACAGGTTGTGCGCAGTCTGGGGCTGCGTCTAAGCATACTAAACCATCTTTTGCGATAAAAACGGCCGGGAAAAGCGCGTGTGGTTCGGGCGATGCAAGTGTCACTTGCATTAGCGCATATGTCTGGTTTCGCGGAGCTCC
>JASLFF010000121.1 GCA_030150795.1 Terriglobales bacterium
ATAAGGTCAGACGCTGAAGCGGGCCGCAAAGTTAATTTTAAGAATGCATCAATATATTGGCTTTCGTTTTTGATTGCTGTGGCCATGGGACCGGGAACTCCTGGGATGTTTGCTCCAAAGCAGGTTTGCTCGAAGACTGGTTTATTCGAAAACTAGGATGTGGGCTGCTGCTTTCAGGTTGTCGTGGGTAAGGAAGCATTCAGCGGCAGCAGAAGAACTCAACCGCAAAGGACGCCAGAGCGCAAAGCTCGGAGCAAGGTCACTTGTTTGTCGCCGGAAAAACCGCTCGTTTTCGTCCGAAGGAGTGACGCACTCCACATTGCTCAAAAGTGGCTTCCTTCTTTGCGTCCTTTGCGGTGAAAACGCCTTTCTGGATGAATGCTCAGTGCTGAATGCTGATGCCTTCCTTATATAATCGTCCGTTCGTGGTTCATCTGCTCGGGTCGGCGGAAGAATAGAAGCGTATTGGGCGAGGCCGACTAGCGCGCCGAGCCCATGGCCGTAGGCGCGGAACACTCTGTTGGTCATGCAAAATCTGAAGCGGTTTGGAGCGAAGCGACAAAATGAACGACTTACGAGACTGGATCGCCGCGCTGGATCGCGCCGGTGAACTCAAGAAGATCAAGACTGAAGTCGATCCCATCCTGGAGATCACTGAGATCGCCGACCGCGTCTCCAAAGGTGCGGCCAAAAAATATGGACGTCCCGGCGGCCCCGCGCTGCTGTTTGAGAATGTAAAGGGCGCTAACGGCGTGCCAGTCCTTATCAACCAGTTTGGTTCGGAGCGCCGGATGCAGATGGCGCTGGGCGTGGATTCGCTGGACGAAATTGCCGAGCGCATCCGCCAGTTGCTCAATATGAAGTCGCCGGAAGGCTTTCTGGAAAAACTCAAGATGCTGCCCATGCTCGCCGATATGGGCAAGTTTTTTCCTAAAGTCGTCCCCACCGGCCCCTGCAAAGAAGTAATCAAGAAAGAGAATTTTTCGCTGCTGGATTTTCCAATTCTGCAATGCTGGCCCCAGGATGGCGGACGCTTTATCACTCTGCCGTGTGTTATCACGCGCGACCCTAAAACAGGCAAGCGCAACACCGGCATGTATCGTATCCAGATTTATGACGCCACCACGGCCGGCATGCACTGGCAGCGCCAGAAAGTTGCCGCCGAGCATTACCGTGATATGCTGCGCGCTGGTTCTTTAGAAAAATCAGGAGCGCAGGCGCCCCCGCCTGCGAACCAAAAAGATCGTGGACCGCAGCTGCCCTCAGCTGCGCAGAAGAGATCAGCAGTTGACATCATGGCCCGCTCCGGCGGAGGCTCCATGCTTGCTTCAGGTGACCGCCCCAGCGGGACGATGGAAGTCGCAGTCGCCATTGGCACTGAACCGGCATTAACTTTTTCTGCCATTGTTCCCGCTCCGCCGGAGATTGAAGAATTCATCATCGCCGGATTCCTGCGCCAGAAGCCGGTCGAGCTGGTGAAATGTGAAACCGTCGATCTGGAAGTTCCCGCGTCGGCTGAAATTGTCCTTGAAGGTTACGTCAAGCTCGACGAGTTGCGCACGGAAGGCCCGTTCGGCGATCACACTGGCTTCTACTCGCTGGAAGACGAGTACCCGGTCTTTCACGTCACCTGCATCACGCATCGCAAGAACCCGATTTACGCCACCACCATTGTGGGCAAGCCGCCCATGGAAGATGCTTGGATGGGCAAGGCCGTGGAGCGCATCTTCGTTCCGCTGATGCGGCTCACGCTGCCGGAAATCGTGGACGTGAACCTGCCTGTGGAAGGCGTGTTTCACAACCTGATGATCGTCTCCATCCGCAAGTCCTACCCCGGACACGCGCGCAAAGTCATGAGCGGCATCTGGGCGCTGGGACAGGCCATGTTTACCAAATGCATTGTCGTAGTCGATGAAGACGTGAACGTGCAGGATATCGGCGAAGTGGTGTTGAAGGTTTTTAACAATATCGATCCCGAACGCGATATCCAATTCACGCTCGGCCCAGTTGATTCTCTCGACCACGCCTCACGCCTGCCCAACTTCGGCTCCAAGATGGGCATCGACGCCACGCGCAAATGGCCCACGGAAGGCTTCACTCGCCCCTGGCCCGACGAAATCCTCATGGACGAAAAAACCAAGGCGCAGGTGGACAAGAAATGGAAGGAGTTGGGGATCGAATGATGAACAGATAGGCAACCGGGCCGCCTTTGGGCGATACGAAGCGCGGCTTTGCTGCACTATTCGAATGGACACCCCAGTTTCTTGAACATGGAGGTAGCCATGGCGATCATTTCCCAAAAACGCCGTCTACTGATCGCAGCGGTGGGTTACGGTGTAGTAGCACTCTTTGCCGGTGCTCTTCTCCTTCTGCGCCACCACTATCCCGCACTCTCATCTACGGAGCGAATCATCTTCTCCGCGGTGGCGGTTGCGCCGCTGGTGCTGGCATTGCTCTGGGAGCACCTCAAGGGCTTTAAGGTCGGGGAGATTGAGATCACACTCGCCCAGGTGGCTCCGCGGGTGGATTTTGATTTGGCCGGGAATTTTCAGGAACTTCAAGGTTCCGGCACACCCGCCCTGGTGCAGGCCATTAGCAGCGCCATCGTCAGGAAAGACCTCGATCTGCTGGCCGTGAACCTGCGCAGCACTCCCTATTGGTGGTCTACTCGCTTGTATTTGCTGGCTGCCCTCGCCTCCGAATACACAAACATCCAGCGTCTCATTTTTGTCGAACAGGATGCGGCGCGCATTTATGTTGGCATGGCCTCGCCCACAGCTGTGCGCAGGGCGCTGGCCCGCAAATTCCCTTATCTTGAATCCACATTCCAGGAGGTCCAGCGGATATGCCGGACCGGAGCGTCCAGCATGGAACAGGAGGTCAGCAATTTCGGATACCAATGGCCGAGCAGGCAGTTTGAGATAGACCCTGCAAAATATACGGAAACATGTCCCCGGTGCAAGTCTGCCGTATACGAAAGAAAATCTGTACCTGAACAGGATGCGCGGCAGTTGGTGCAAACTTTGGAGCTGCGTGAGTGGTTGGGAGATGTCTTGGAAACCGGCTCCCGTGATTGGGATGGCA
>JASLFF010000183.1 GCA_030150795.1 Terriglobales bacterium
AGAGGCCGCCGGGAATACTCCACGCGCTCTGATTTGTCCGGTCCCTTAGCAGCCGTAATAGTCTTTTCTAATCCAAAGATGAGCCTGAAGGAAGAGAAGGAGATGGCAGAGGAAGGTCCTTTCTGAGATTGGATTTGAGCACGACAGTTTAGCAGCAATAGGCGGGGCTGTGGGAATGTGGGAAACGCGTTCTGTGCGTTTTCCAAGGGAATCGGGAATCCCCGTGGTGGGTTTTTGGGGATTTCCGATTTCCGTCATTTCCACGGACCTCATGCTGTCGGACGAAAACGCAGGAAGAGCTTTTCCTTAGCTTGTTGCATGCGTTGCGCTGCCTCGGTATCGCTGAGGGCTCCGGCGATACGTTTCAAAATAGCCAGGCTCATGCCCTCGCGCAGGTATTGAGGCGCACGAGGCAGGCGCTGCAGGGTTTCCCAGGGCGTCTGATAGTGCAAGTAGAAACGGCGTGTGCGCCCTGTTTCGTCCCGCACCAGCTGGGGCTGAGCACAGGGTCGATGGAAGTTCAGATAGGGATTGAAGTGATGGCGGTAGAACTCCTGCAGACGGTCGGCGTGAGAAGCATCGATGTAGCCATACCCCATGTGCTTGCGGATCACCGCGCCATTTTTGGTTTCTGCCAAGCCGTTGTCGTTGCTGTGGCGAGGACGGCTTTTGGTTTGCTGGATCAACAGTTGGTTCAGTAAGCGGGCCACGGCGATGTTGATGAACTCGCTGCCGTTGTCGGAATGGAAACCCAGGATGCGAAACGGAAATTGGGCCAACATCATCTTCAGCGCGGGCGACAGAAACTCCTCACTGATGCGCGGTACCGCCGTTACGACCTCCCACTGAGTGATCTGGTCGACAGCGTTGATATGGTACACGCCCTTGCTGCCCTCTTGGTCGCCTTGATGGACGGTATCAACGCGCAAGAACCCCGGCTGTCCCTGGGGATCGGGCCGGCGCCGCTCGCCGATGGCCACTTGCGTCGATCGTGTCTTGGTGTAATGCAGCTGCTGTTGGCGGTACTTGGGCCGTTTGCGCAAGTTGTACAGATGGGCCACGGAAATCGATGCCAGACGTTCATACTCGCGCTTGCCGTAAACCTCATATTCCCGTTCCAGAATGTGCCGCGTCGCCGGTCCACTGAGAGTTTCGTGGGCTTCGTCGACTCGGACCAGCAGTTCCACATCCCGGGCCGTGTAACGTTGGGCAAAGCGATGCCGCTGGTATACCGTCGGCCTTACCTGGCCGGTTTTGCCAAAGCGGGCTATCAGCCGCGTCACCTGGGCCCGGCTCATCCCTGTGATCTTCTCCACGTACTGTCGCAACAGGCCGCGTACCGCGCGCCCTTGCCGATGATACTGTTGGTGGACCAAGAGCTTCTCGATCCAACTGTAGATCTGTTCTTTGGTCTTACCCTCGAACCGGATTCCTTCGCTCCCTTTCAGGAATGCTTTGATCTGGCCCAGATTCAACTGCTCGGCTTCATGCACGCTGATAGTCAATCCTCAGCTTGCCATCTTCAGGCTCATCTTGCATTAGAATCCGGCCCCCGCTTCAGGCTCATCTTGTGTTGGATAAGACTTCTTCTTGACAAAGGCGAATAAAAAGCGGCACAATGTTGCGAGGATCGCCAGCGGTCCATGAAAAAAGCTCTTTGACAACCTAGCAGTCAGCACTCAGCAGTCAGCCAGTAGCGGTACGGCTTCGCCTGATTTAGATCGTTCGGCTCCCGGCTGCGCCGGTCGCTCACGATGACAGTTCGAGGCGCGGCGATCTTTGCGCCGCGCGGCTTTCACAAGTTGCGACCCTCTGCCGATCCTTGGGATTGGGTCTGGGATTGGATGGCCCTTGGGCCACGCTTGGGCCACCCAAGGGCCACCCAAGCGTCACGCAAGGGTCGCGCATGGGTAGATTTGCGCTTGGCCCTTTGTTTTCAACAGAAATGCAAAAAGGGGGGGAGCGAATCGCCGTAATCGCCGACATCGCACGTCATCGCTGTAATCGGGAAGAGCTTTACCGGAACCAGATCTTGTCTCCGCTTCCGCGTTTCCGTGGTCAGGTTCTTGCGGGAATAGGGTTCCCTCGCTTACGCTCGGGATTACAGAAAAAGCATGAACTTCCTCCTCTCCGCCGGTGAAGCTTCGGGCGATACCTATGGCGCACAGCTCATTGAAGCTTTGCGTGGACTTATCCCCGGTTCGACATTCTTTGGCATGGGCGGAGAAAGGATGCGTGCCTCCGGGGCCGAGCTTCTGGTCCACGCCAATGAGGTTGCCGTCGTTGGTTTGGTTGAGGTGATAAAACACCTGCCGGACATTCGCCGCCGCTTCAAGCATCTGGTGGCGGAAGCGGCACGGCGCAAGCCTGACGCCGCCATCCTGATCGACTTCCCGGATTTCAACCTGCGCCTGGCGCGCGAGCTGCATCACCTGGGAATTCCGGTATTTTATTTTGTGAGCCCGCAGATATGGGCCTGGCGCACCGGACGCGTGAAACAGATCAGGAAATATGTCCGCAAGATGATTGTGATCTTCCCTTTTGAGCAGGAGTTCTATGCGCGGCACGGCGTTGAGGTGAGCTATGTGGGGCATCCGCTGGCGTATGTGCCGCCGCCGGAGGTTTCGCGGGAAGAGTTTGCGGCCAAGCATCATCTTGATCCCAAAAAGCAGTGGATCGCCTTGCTGCCTGGCAGCCGCAGGAAAGAGGTTCGGCTGAATTTGCCGGCAATGATTCAGGCAGCGCAGCTTTTGCGGAAACAGAGTAATGATTTTGAATTTGTGCTGCCAGTGGCATCGACCTTGAGCGAATCGTGGCTGAGCGAGCAGCTAGGGCTTTGTACCTCAGCGGCTAAAGCCGGAGAGTCTAAAAGCTCTGAACGCAGGCCTGAAGGCCTGCGGAAAGACTCTATAAATACTCCGGCTTCAGCCGCTGAGGTAAAAAATCAAGCTCCACTCATCCACCTCACTCATAACGCTCGCGAGACGCTCATGCACGCCCGCGCGGCGGTCGTCGCCAGCGGCACTGCCACGGTGGAAGCTGCCCTCTCTGGGACGCCGTTCATCGTGGTCTATCGGCTCGCATCGCTTACATGGCTCCTCGGCCGAAGGCTGGTGAAGCTGGACACGTTCGCCATGCCGAACCTGATCGCCGGGAAAAAGATCGTACCGGAGCTGATCCAGAAAGACTTTACCTCGCAAAACGTCCTAAAGGAGTTGAAAGCAATCATCCCGGACGGGCCCACGCGGCAGCAGATGGAATCTGACCTGAAAATGGTGCAACAGCGCCTTCGCGACAGCCAGCAGAGCGAGTCGCCGGCCCAGCGAGCCGCCCACGAGATACTTGGAGCGCTTGCAAAGGTTTAGAATCGATAGAGGGCCGATTGCAAGGCAGCCAGAAGGCCCCCTAATCGATGAAGGTAAGCCGCTGCTGTATCCTTCCATTGGGATTAAGGCAGCTTTTCTGGGAAAATTTACATCTAACCTGAGTACTTTTCAGCATCTTTGGAGAACCACATGCAAATCGCACGACGACCCCTGCGACGTGCCGTACTGTTTATTGGCCTGATCGCGTCTCTCTGCCTTCCCGCCCTTGCGGCTGAACGTTCCCGGGTAAAGGCTGAAGATTACGTGATTGACGCAGAGATCGTGCCCAAAACCCATCGCCTTACGGCGCGCGCCAAAGTGAAGTTTATGGCGCTTGAAGACGTCAATTTCGCCAGCTTTGACCTGCACAATGGCCTGCGCGTGACCAAGGTGCTGGATGAAAGAGGCAAGCCGCTTACGGCTGAGCGCGTTACGCAGGACAACACGATCCGTATCAGCTTCCCCACCACCATGCTGAAAGGCAGCAGCACCACCCTGACTTTCGACTATGAAGGCGCGCTGGCCAATGCCGATGACAGTCCGGTGGAAGGGTTGAAGCTGGCTTATATCGGCGATGACGCAATCTATCTTCTTTATCCCGGACGCTGGTTTCCTGTAACCAATTACGGCATTGACCGCTTTACCGCCACCATCAACGTGAC
>JASLFF010000776.1 GCA_030150795.1 Terriglobales bacterium
CTACGCGGGGCGAGGGATACGGGAGTATGTGCAATTCGACCCGCTCGGGGACATGCTCACGCCTCGCCTGCGGGTGTACCGGCTGGGTCGCCGTGCGATCCCGCTGCCGGCAAGCCTGCCGCGACCGCCGCACTGCAAGACAGCACTCTTTACGGACATCTGCTGGATTCATTATCCATGCGCCAATTCATTGCCAGTGCTGAATCCGGCCACGACCATTTCTTTGCTACTTTCGGCAAATTTGGCGCTGCTACCAATGGCCATACCGCGGAGATGCTTGCCGAAGCGCGGTCCCGCGCTGCTGCCGGCCATCTGCAATACCTTGAGACAATGTTCAACCCTGATGGAGGCGCGGCGGCCCGTCTTGGCGCTTCTTTGGGATGGAACGATGATTTGAGCAAAATGCGGGAGCAGCTTTTGTCCAGCGGACTAGCAAAGATCGTGGCCGAAGCCAGCAAGTTCCTTGACGATACGGAAAAAAGAGAACAGGAAGAACTCCGCTGCGGCCAGCCCCAGCCAGATCATGGCTGCAACGTGCAGACCCGCTATCTGTATCAAGTGGCGCGTGGCCTGCCCAAAGAAATGGTTTTTGCCCAAATACTCTCTGGCTTTGAGATGGCTTCTAAGGATCCGCGCGTCGTCGGCCTCAACTTGGTCATGCCTGAAGACGCATACCTGCCGATCCACGACTTCAATCTGCACATGCGTATGCTGGATTTCCTTCACAGCCTTTATCCCAAAGTTCACATTGCTCTCCACGCCGGAGAGTTGACGCAAAATCTTGTTCCGCCGGAAGAGCTATTCCATGTGCGCGCGTCCATTGAACAAGGCCATGCAGAGCGCATTGGTCATGGCGCTGACGTGATGCAGGAATCCGACCCGGAATCTCTTCTGCGCATGATGTCCCATGACAACGTGCTCGTTGAAATCTGCCTCACCAGCAATGACGTGATTCTCAACCTCACCGGCGATCATCATCCGCTGCCCATGTATCTGAAGTTCGGCGTGCCCGTTGCGTTGGCTACCGACGATCCGGGCGTGTCGCGTGGTGATATCACTCAGGAATTTGAGCGCGCAGCGGAAACCTACCATCTGAGATATCAGGATTTAAAAAAGTTCGCCCGCGCCAGCCTGGAGCACAGCTTTTTGTCTGGAGAGAATCTTTGGAAAGATTCATCCAAAGCCCTGCTCGCATCTGGCTGTAGTTCAGACAAGCCAGCTTCGTCCAAAACATCCGCAGACTGCTCGCATTTCCTTGACGCCAGTAAAAAAGCCCAACAGCAATGGAAGCTCGAAGAAGCCTTCGCCGATTTTGAAAGCCGGTTCTAGAATCTTTGTACCTCCGTGGTAGATTTTGTTTTTTCGATCACGGCGATCACGTGCGATGACGGCAATTCCGGCGATCACGCCCGATCACGCCCGATCACCTTGACATTCCAGCTACAATGGACGAGATTTTTCCAACGCCATCTCAATTTTTCGCTTAGAAGGACCCAATGTCGCGATACGCGGGTTTGCTGGGCATCATCGTTTTTTTGTCAATCGCATATGTGTTCTCCACTAACCGCCGCGCCATCCGGATCAAGACTGTTCTTTGGGGCCTCGGCTTGCAATTCTTTTTTGCGTGGATTGTGATTCGCTATTCCTGGGGACAGGCCGTTATGGCCAGGGTTGGCGACAAGGTGAAAACGTTGCTGGCGTATTCGTTTGCGGGCTCCAGCTTTGTTTTTGGCGATTTAGGTTCCAACACCTCGCATCTGGGGTTCTTTTTTGCTTTTCAGGTTTTGCCTACCATCATTTTTGTTTCGGCTTTTTTTGCGCTGCTGTATCACCTCGGCGTGATGCAGGTAATCATCAAGGCAATGGCCTGGGGAATGAACCGCCTCATGGGCGTAAGCGGTGCGGAATCGCTGGACGTCGCCGCCTCCATCTTCATGGGACAAACGGAAGCGCCGCTTACCATCCGCCCTCTGCTTCCGGAATGCACAAAGTCTGAATTGATGACCATCATGACTGCGGGAATGGCCCACGTTTCCGGCGGCATTATGGGAGCTTACATTCTCTATGGAATTGAAGCGCGGCATTTGCTTGCCGCCGTGATCATGACCGCGCCCGGAACTATCCTCATGGCCAAAATGCTGGTGCCGGAAACAGAACATCCCAAGACTGCCGGCACGGTCGAAATATCGAAGGAAGAGATGCATAAGGATGCCAACGTGCTTGGCGCAATTGCGCGGGGTACCATCGATGGTGGCCAACTCGCCTTCAACGTTGCTATTATGCTCATTTCTTTTTTGGCGCTGATCGCTTTGCTCAACGGCATCATGGGCTGGACGCACAATCAAAGCCACATGCACTGGTTCCCCGGAAGCATTCAACAGGTTCTTGGTTTTATCTTTGCGCCGGTAGCCTGGCTGATCGGAATTCCAAGGCATGATTGCAGCGCCATCGGCAATTTGCTGGGCTCGCGTATGGTGATCAATGAGCTCTATGCTTATACGCTGTTGGGGGCGCAGAAGGCGGCGCTCGATCCGCGCTCCTTTACCATTGCTACCTTTGCTCTTTGCGGCTTT
>JASLFF010000283.1 GCA_030150795.1 Terriglobales bacterium
AGCCTTCCAGCCGCTGGTCCATCTGCTGAACGAAAATTTGCGAAGTGGAGGAAAGCTGGGCAAAATTGCCTCGGATGGAGCGGCAGACTTCTGCCAGCTTGATATAGCGGCCCTGCATGTCCGGCGGCAGGCTGCGCAGCATGTCACCAAGTTTTTGCTCGTTGAGCTTTTGCTGTTCGGCAAACTTCCATGAGCGCACCAGCCGCTGGAAACGGGGATGCTGTGAGACCACAGCCAGGTACATCAGCTCTAATCCGCCAGCCAGGGCGATAGGAATGGCAGTTCCGGTAACGAGCGCAAAGGCGGCGGCTCCGCCCAAGGCAATCCAGTTGTATTGGATATTGAAGGCTTCTTTGACAAAGTTAATATCTTTGTCCTGCGGGGCCGGGCCGGGAGCGTCCGGCAAGCTGGAACCGAAGCCCATCAGATGCTCACCCTCACATGGCCGCCGATTCCCGGAGCGCTCTTGAGACGGCCAAGGACGTAATGCTGCAGCTCGTGAAATTCATTTTTTTCCTTGAGGCCCAGGTCTCGCGGACGGTCAAATGGCACTTCCACGTCTTCCACGATCGTTCCCGGATGCGAGCTCATGATGAAGATCCTGTCAGCCAGATAAACCGCCTCTTCCACGTCATGCGTAACAAACAGAATTGTACACGCGGTCTCATCCCAGATTTGCAGTAAAAGCTGCTGCATGTCACTACGGGTCTGGGCGTCCAGCGCGCCAAAAGGCTCGTCCATAAGGATCACGGAGGGGCGCAACGCGAGAGTGCGAGCGATAGCGACGCGCTGCTGCATCCCGCCAGAGAGCGTTTCCGGGTACACGTTGGCAAATTCACTTAGGCCCACCGACTGCAAAAGTCGGTCAACCGTCTCTTTGCGCTGCGCTTCCGGGACGCCATTGATCTTCATGCCGTAGGCAATGTTGTCGGCTACGGTGAGCCACGGGAATGAAGTGTATTTCTGAAAGACCATACCGCGGTCCTTGCCGGGATGGGTAACGATCTCTCCGTTCACAAACACCTGGCCACTGGTGGGCTTGTCCAGGCCGGCGATCATGCGCAACAGAGTGGACTTGCCACAGCCGGAAGGGCCCAGCAGCACGCGAAATTCGCCAATGTCGCGGCCGGCAGCGGAGAATGCATCTTCCACTTCCAGATTTACGCCCTTCAGCGCTTCAATTCTTTCCCCGCTCGGAGAGAAGAAGATGCGCGAGACGTCTTTGACACTGATTTTGGATTTCTTATTCTCCACGGCTCACCGCCTTCTTGCGACCCCGGCTGCCGGTAATGGCGACGGAAGACTCTGAACCGGATTGCGTTACCTGTCTCCAGGGGAAGAGCACTTTCTCTGAGATCGTCAGCATAAAACGGAAGATAAAAGCGGCCACGCCAATGGCAATGATGCCCGCATAAACGAGATCGGGCTGGTGAAATTCATAAGCTGATTGCACCATAGCGCCCACGCCCTTTTTTCGGTTGACGATTTCAGCCAGGATCACGTAGGTCCAGCCAATGTCATACAGAATGCGGAAGGAGGAAAAAATGCCGGGAATGGATGCACGGAACATCAGCCACATTACCTGATATTTTTTCGCGCCCAGAGTGTACGCGGTTTCCAGAAGAGATGTGTCCACCCGGTTGACCTCTTCCACCACCACGGCCAGCAGGTAAAAGAACATGCCAAACCAGAGAAACGCTACCTTCATGGTTTCATCAATGCCGAACAGCCCGATGAAAGCGGGAAGGAACGCTGTGGTTGGCATGGAGCGCATAGGCTCGGTTACCGGATTCACCAGATCATAGACCCAACGGAAGGAGCCCATCAGAAGTCCAAGGGGCACGGCGATGACAACGCACCACAAGAAAGCCTGGCCGATCCGCAGCCAACTGGCATACACATTGCTCAACAAGCCGCGTTCAGTAAAAAGCGGTTTAAAGGCGCGGAGAACTTCCAGCGGCGTGGGAAAAACATATGTACTGATCAACTCCCAGTGCGTGATCAGCGACCATATCAGCACGACAAACACCCACGCCGCAGTTGCCAGGACCAGCTTGGTAGTTCGCGAGGTTTCTTTCCGGATTGTAAGCAACTCGGCCATGGATTCCTTTTAGCTCGGCAATATGGCTTCTTCGGGCATGAAGTTAACGCATAGAGACGCGGCATGCTTCGTCTCTACCAAAGCTTACTCGCCCGGGTTGGCGTACAACTTGATATCTGTCCGGCGGTTTTTCTCGCGGCCTTCAGGTGTGGCGTTGCTGTCCAAAGGCTTGTCCGGGCCGTTGCCGGCGATGCGGAAGCGCGCTCCGGGGAAGCCGTATTTTTCCATCAGGTATTGCTTCACGGCGTCGGCGCGCTGGCGCGAGAGCTGCATATTGTAGCCTCGCTGGCCGGTAGAGTCAGTGTTGCCTTCAATATCGACAACGGTGTTCTCGTAGGCGCGCATTTGTCCGCCAACTTCATCCACCACGGCCCGAGAATCCAGGCTCATATGGGCCGACGCGGGATCAAAGTAGATAGAACGATGCTGGGTGGCGATCGGAGTAGCGCCCTTGCTGGGCTGGTGATACTCAATAGGCTGCTCAGTGGAAGCGGTGGAGAAGCTTCCGCTCATCTGCTTGATATAACGGCGATCAATGCTATCTTCAGCATTCGATGTTCGCTTGATCATCCGCAGTTCGCGATACATGTCCTGCGCCATGCCAAAGATATTCGCATAGTCGGAATTGGAGCCCTGCGTGCCCATGAATGAAGTGTTGTCAGCATAATCGGCCAGCTTTACGCCTTCCAGCATAGTCTTGGCCAGGTCGGAAGGAATGTTGAAATCCTTGATGGTGCCGATCAGGTTGTAAGCGCGGGCAGGCTGCTCATGAATGAACTGCACGCCTTCAATCCAGCCCTGCGCCAGCTTCATAACGGTTTGGGGATGCTTGGCGGCAAAGCGGTCGCTCACGACTAGAATGTCCGCGATCAGGCGGTTGGCAACGCGCGTGTCATAAATCTTCTTGGAGCCTGCGCGCTTGGTTACGGCGTCGCTCATGTCCGGGTCCCAGGCCACGGCGGCGTCAACTTTTTCCTGGGCGAAGAGTACGGCGGGTTCGATTCCGTCTTTGGTGTGGACAGCGTTCTTGAAAATCTCATTTTTCTGATCGGTGCTCAGGCCGGAGGCTTTCAAACCGTTCCACAGCAGGAAGTGCGATGGTGTATAAGGCGCAAAAGCCACCGTCTTGCCGGCAAGGTCTTCAATGCTGTTGATGCCCTGCTTGCCGATCACGCCGTCAGCTCCGCGCGACCAATCAACCATCAGGAATGCGTGCGAGCCGAAGCCTTTTTCCTGGAACTGGCCGTAATCTTTGGCGTACACGTCAAGCGTGGTGAGCATCACGTCGACATTATTGGTGGCCAGAGCTGAAGCGCCTTCAGTCCAGTCGTCAATGATTTTAAAGGAAACCTTCAAGCCTTTTTTGGCGAAGATAGAGTCCGGCGCTGTTTCCAGTCCGCCGTTGGCCACGAGACCTCCGACGCAGCCCACCCAGACATTCACGCGGATGCGGACTTCGGCGTTCTCATCTGTTGTAGACGAGACAGGCAGTTCCAGAGGTTTGGTGGTGTCCACGCGGTCACCGCTGGATGAGCTTTTGCCGCTGCTGCTGCCGCTGCCGCTGCCTCCGAATTTGCTGCTGTCGATGACGCCATATCTCACCAGGCTATAGCCGACCAGGGCCAGCCCGATCAGAAAGATCAGGATCCATCCGCCTTTTTCAATCTTTACGGCCATCGTTTCTTCTCCTTGTAGCGACTTTCATTTATGTCGCTGCGCTCCCAACCGCTTAAACGTGTTTACCGCTTGAGTCTCCCACGCTCCAGAGGCCGCGGGCTCGGCGCGTGGTCGGCCTCGCCCTTATTTTTAGCTTCGCTCCACACCGCGTACGTGCATGGCAGTCAAATGGCTACTGCGCTTCAATTACTCGATTACCCAATTACCCAATTACCAAATCCCTTCAAGTCCTTTGTGGCTCCTTGCCGCCAATTGTTTTCTCCGGAGTAGCGCTGGTTCCAGCTGCGGAAGGCGCGGCCAGCCCCATTTCGATCTTGAACTGTTTCACTAGTTCGCCGGCCTGTATGTTCTGGGCTTCTTCTTCGATCTTCATTTTTTGCTGGTCGACGTTGCCCATGGCCATATCCATGCGCGCCTCGTTGACAGCGGTCATCTCTTCCACTTTGCGGACCATCTCGTCATGGGTCTGGCTGATACCGGCTACGTCAAATTGTTCCATCACGTCCGCAACTTTTTTCTGCCACTGGGCGCGGCGGTAATCGGCGATGGCGGAGAGCGCTTCCTGGGTCTTGCGGTCTTTCTCCGCCATAAAGGCTTTCTTCACGGCCATAGCTTTGTCAAAGGCCGCACGGGCAGTGGTGAGCTGGCCCTGCGTGCGCGCCAGTGCGCCCTTGGTATTTTGCAGCTGCGTAGCAAAGCTGGCGGCAATGTCATCGCGATTGGCCTGGATTGCAGACTTCACTTTGGCCGTCAGGTTGGCAATGTCATCCTGGTACTTTGATTCCTCGCGCTCCAGCAGCGTGACGTTGGCCTTGACCATGGCAATGCTTTCATTCATGCGCGGCACCTGGTCATTCATGTCGCGGATGTTTTGCTGGAGAATGATCTCCGGATTTTCCGCCGTGGAGATGAAGAAACCGACGAATGAACGAATCAGTCTGGTAAAACGCTGCCACATAAAAGCTCCTTTTGCTTACTGCTTTGGTGCTGCTGGTTTCGGCGCGGATGATGTAGTACCGGCCCCGGTTGTGATTGGGTTTTCTGTCACGAAAGGAGCAACGGCGTCGGAGATTTTCTTTTCTTCCTGCTGTTTTTTCAGCCGCCAGCCGAAGAAACGCTCCTTCTCTTTCGTCACGTCGTCATTATTGCTTTGAATTTTGGCCCGTTGCTCAGCAACATATTTATCGAGTTCGGACTGGATCTGCGCGTTTTCCTGGTTCTTGCGCGTTTCCAGGTCGGTAATGGCGCGCTCCTGCACGCGCTCATATCCATCCAGCGCCTTATCGCGACGGACGGCATCCTGAATCACGTCTTTTATATCCACGCCGGCGGCGTCAAGGGCAACCAGGATGGTGGAACGCTTTACATCCGTGGGCATGGAACGGATGTGCTCACTCTGGAGCATTTCCGCTACCTTCATAATCGAATAACCCTGGGGTGCAGGAGGAATTTCGGCCGCTTGATAGATCTCGTCAAACGTTCCAGCTTTGGATACAGGGCTGGTGAACCTGGGCTCCGCGGACACACTGGATGCGATCTCAGCCACGGTCTGGGCAGGGCTCTTTTGCCCCCCAGAGGTTCCCGATGGTCCGGCGGAAGTGTCCGCGCCGGGAGGGGCATCGGGTGAATCCGTAGAGACGAAATAGTTGTACCACTTTTTCATTGTGCAACCCCAGTCATGCGACCAGCCGTGCAAACCGCTGCCAGGACGCAAAAATCGCGTTTTGAGACCCGGACTGCGCTCGGAAAGTACCCGGCGGAAGAAATGAATATGCTGGTCTGGATTGGAAAAGTACTTCGAACCGCTAGTCTTGTCAAATCCGTCGCCCTCATCTTCATAAGTCCTTTGTCCGATGGCAAAGATTATAAAAACGTAACTAAGCGAGACCAAGAACAAAACCGCTTCGGCGGTGTTCATCTCCGTAGCGCCTTCAATCCAACGGTCCTATTACAACGGTTATATTGAGGGTAGGCAATTCAGCTACAATGAGCACTTTCACCGTTCAAAATGACCCGGTTTTTGAACTGACAAATTTACAACTCTGGATTATCTTGTGCCCGCAAAAACCCTTCCCACAGTCTTAAGCCAGGTGATTGAGGCCAAAGCCGAGTATGATGTGCGGCTGCTGGCGCAGCAACTCGGCACCAATTACCGATCATTGATGTACTGGATGCGCGGTGACAGGCATTTGCCTGCGTACCTGCTGCCAAGAATCTGCACGCTTCTGGGCAATTATGAAGCGCTGGACCTTCTTGAAAGCCAGGCAGGCCGCGTGGCGTTCAAGATTCCCGATCCCAAACAAACGTCGGAAGAAGAATTCAAGGCCATCTCCAACCTGATTAAGGATGTGGGCGCGGCGCTGGAGAGCATTGCCAACACGCTGGCTGATGGAATCGTGGAAGACGATGAATTGAAAACGACGATCCCAAAGCTTGAGGCGGTGATTCAGGAGTGTGCGTCTTTGAAGTATTGGCTGGAGCACTGGTCAAAGCGGAAGAACCTTCACCGCAAAGGACGCTAAGGACGAGGGCGATGAAACGAACGTAGATATGGCACCGAACCACACGCGGAAAATGCGAAGGAGCGGAACACCAGCGATAGCTCTCGCTTAAGTCTTCAGCTCCTCGATCCCATCTTTTAGGCGATAGGGTTTCCTCGCTGCGCTCGGAATTTCAGAAAAAAGCTACTTCTCGCCTTTGGTCTCCACTTGTTTATAGCCGTCTGGGACCTTGAACAAGTTTGCGTCAACGGCGCTGGTAGAGATCGATGTCACTTCAGTGCTGGTATCCATGAGGGAACCTGGCGTGCCGCTAGGTTTTGAGTTTGAGCTATCGTCCTGGGCCGCGTCATCCTTTTTCTTTTTCTTGCCAAAAAGGCCGCCAATGCCGCCGGTAATCGGATTGCCGCTGGATTTTTGGTCGTCATGAGAAGTCTGCTGTGGCGCGCCGGGCTGGCCGGCCATCCCCACACTGACCAGTGAAAACAAGGGCATTCCGTTCAGCGCCGTTGCGCTCTTGCGATACTCGACCATCGCAGGAGCGATCTGCGCGTTTCCACCCATCATGGTTCCGGGAAGCCAATCGATTTCCTTGGCCATGCGCTGGTAGAAGCGCTTCACTTCGTCATAGCCTTTTACCGGCGCGATGTAAGAATCAGAATCAACCCACATGTTTGCGGACTGACCTTTGGCTTTAGGATCGTCGGAGGTCATCTCCATGTCCACGTGCATCTTGGTTTCTTTGGCGGTATAGTCCAGCAGCTTCTTTGTTCCTGAACCGGGCGTGATTGTGACTTTAGGAGTGATTTTCACCTGGCTGGGCTGCTCCTTGTTGCGCTTTGCCTGTTCGGCTGCAGCTTTCTTGCGAGCTTCTTCCATGCGCGCTTTCATCTCGTCAAAGGTGATGGTGGAGTATGTTTTCTTTTTGGTGTCAATGTTAGTGATGGTGCGGCCATCAAGGTCAATGATTTCAACCTGGCCCAGGCTGTCTTCACGCCTCATTTTGTTGCCCTTAAAACTGATGGTAGAAGTGGCGCCTTGCGTGGCTTGGCGCGCGTCTTTGCTGAAGACGCCGGCGAACTTCATAGCGCCCGCAGCCGCGCCTCCCGTGATCTTGGTGGTTTCCGTGTATTGAAAATCGGCAAAGCAAGGTGTGGAGAGTGTGAACAACAACATACTGGCAAGTGCGAACGCGATACCCCGTTTCATTTCGCCTCCTGGCGGTCGCAGGCATTATAGCCGGAGGCGAATTCGAAACACACTTAAGCCATAGTTCCCGCAGCCCTACTGAAAATCAGGGTCTTCAGAAATATGCAGGATTTCCTCTATTAGCGCGAAGCCAGCTGAGGAGCCACAGCTAGAACAGGGTGGGAAAGGTGTTTGTTTGCGCAGCCAGATATCTCCAGAACTGGGACAGCGTGAATGGTCTGGCCGCCATATACCGGAAACAGGAACCATTTCTCCGCTGAGAAACGGAACCTGTCCAGACTTCTTCTTTGGTGGCGGCAAAATAATTCTCCAAAATGGATGGATGTCATTCATGTTTCACAAATGTCGTTCACGTTCCACACAGGAGTAAGGCAAATGGAGTGCCAGAGTGGCGATTGAAAGCAAACAACTAATCGGGCCCAGGAAAGCAGAGACTCGTAATTTTTCCTCAACAAACGTGAGCTTTCGACATCCACCCGCAGAGTTGCCTGTGAACACCCGATAAGGAGGAAAAGAGGCAATTTAACGGACCGCCCTATCGGGGGGCTGATTCAGGAGCTTGCGATTGCGGGCGACATTACATTGCAAATGAACGTCTAAAGAGAGAGGCAGCGCCACTGACTCATGATCTCGAAGTGTGCCAATCCGCAGTGCGCCAAAACGCTGATGCGACTTGATGGAGGCAG
>JASLFF010000160.1 GCA_030150795.1 Terriglobales bacterium
CAGGTCGGCCTTTGGCTGGACACTTTTCATGACCAGCGCCACGCCTATTATTTTTATTCGAACCCTTACGGCATTCAGCAGGACGGACTGTTTGCGGAAAACGGCGGGCCGGACAATTCTTTTGACACCGTTTGGCACACCAGCACCAAAATCAACGGCCAGGGCTACATGGTGATGATTGAGGTCCCATTCAAGTCCCTGCGCTTCAGGCAACTGCCGTCGCTCAGCTGGGGCGTGATTCTGATCCGCGTGATTCCACGCAACTCAGAGCACTCATTCTTTCCGCAAAACAGCAACCGAATCCAGGGAATGCTGACCAAGGAAGGGACCATCGACGGTCTCCAGGAAATTTCTCCAGGGCGAAACATGCAGTTCATTCCATACACATCAGTAGGCGCGTTTCGCGCGCTCGATGAGCGCGATCCTGCGGCTGACCGTTTTACCGGCAAGCATGTGGAACCAAAAGCGGGCCTGGATTCCAAAGTGGTAATCAAGGACAGTTTTGTGCTGGATGCAACGATCAATCCTGATTTCGGCCAGATTGAATCCGACGATCCCCAGGTAACCGTAAACCAGCGCTTTGAAGTTTTCTTTCCGGAAAAGCGTCCGTTCTTCCAGGAAAATTCCAACTACTTCCAGACTCCGCTGCAACTGGTCTTTACGCGGCGCATTGTCGATCCGCTGTATGGTGTAAGGCTCACCGGCAAAGAAGGCCCATGGGCCATCGGCGCCCTGCTGGCGGATGATCGTTCGCCCGGCAGAAGCGTGATTGAGACTGACCCTCTTTCTGGACAGAGCGCTTATTTCGGCGTCCTGCGCGTGAATCGCGAACTGGGGAAGAACAACAGCATTGGCTTTATCTATACTGACCGCGAATTGCACACCGATCCCAATACATTTTGCAGCTCTGTGCGCTGCCTGGTGGGCTTCAACCGCGTGGGCGGCGTGGACACGCAGATCAGGATCAACCAGAACTGGCAGATGAGCGCCCAGGCAGTGACCAGCGAGACCAAGTTCAACGATGGCACCCACGAGTCGGGTCCCGCATACCAGGCCTCTGTGGAACGCAGCTCACGCTCCTGGGAATACAACACCCAGTTCCAGGATATTTCCGCGGGTTTTGATTCTGAAGCCGGCTTCATCAACCGCACGGACATTCGCCGCGTGAGCACGTTGATTGCCCGGACTTTTCATCCTGAAGGCAAGCTTCTGACGGCGCATGGCCCGCGTGTTGTTGAACAGAGCTTGTGGGACCACAACGGCACGCGGCTGGATCACGTGTTCAATCCGGCGTACGAATGGGACTTCCCGCGCTTTAGTTCTTTTTCCATCTTCACTGTGTGGGAACATGAGCAGCTGCGTCCACAGGATTTTTCAACGTTGACGGCAAACCGAGATTACCCGCATCTGGTGGGCGGAGCGCAGATCAATACGCAATATTTCAAGTGGCTCAATTTGTCCATGGAGATGGACTGGGGAACCGCGACAAACTTTGTCCCGCGCACAGGCCCGCCGGTATTGGCCTACCAAAATACCGCAACCATGCGGGCCACTCTACGGCCCACAAAAGGGCTCACCATTGAAAACACTTACCTGATGACGCGGCTGCTGGACCAGAACACGAACCTGAATATTTTTAACAACCACATCATGCGCTCAAAGTGGAATTACCAATTCACCAAGGAATTTTCACTTCGCTTGATTGGCGAGTACGACACAACGATCTCAAACCCATTTTTGACCACGCTGCAAAACACCAAGGGCTTCAATGGCGATGTGCTGTTCACCTACATGTTGACTCCGGGCACGGCGATTTATGCGGGTTACAACAGCGATTTACAGAACCTTGATGCCCGGCTGCTGCGCGTCTGCGCCGGATTGCCTTGCGCCCCAGGAGAGAGTTTTGACGGCCTGCTGCGCACGCGCAACAGCTTTATCAATGACGGCCGCCAGATCTTCATTAAGCTGTCGTATTTGTTCAGGTATTAGAACGCGGCCGCTGCGCTTACGCTCTTGCCTTCTTTGCGTCGCAGGAAAATTACCAGCATCAGCAGACAAAATACCAGGATGGGAACCGGCAATTCCTTGGTCTGGTGATGCGTTACCAGCGTATACACTGCGCCGATCATGATCACGCTAAGTCCTGCGGCGGCCAGCGCTGCAAGGCGCGGTATGAGCAGGCCAATAGCGCCCAACGTTTCACATACGCCGATGAACGTAAGGAACCATGGCGCATAGGGCCACTCGGACAGCATCTTGGCGGGCGTTAGCAACTTGGGAAGACCCGCAAATAAGAACAACGCCGTCAATAGTCCGCTGATAACCCACATCGCGATCTTTTGTCCTTTGGACATGTTTCCTCCCCTGCTTTAAAAATTCCGCTTCAAAAAAATTTGGAATGAGTCTACACGTCAGCGTCAGACTTTGGCTACAAGATCGGTGAGGCGGTCCGGGCTCTGGTTCCATCCAGCATCCATTCCGGCGAGCATCTGCGCGGCGTAAGAAACTTTTCCGGCCAACCGGCGCACCTTAGGTGGGAGTGCCCATCCCATGTTCATTACTGTCCACTAACGGACATGGTCAGGCAAAAGATGCAGTTTATTTTGCGCGATCGCGCACATTGCTTAACCAAACTTGAGCCTTTTCACGCATGCCGGCCAAGAACTCTCCTTTTGTTTTCGTGTTTCTATAAATGGCACTCAGCTTGCTAGACCAAGAGATAGAGATATGGGACAGGCTGATATGGCTGAAGTAAATTCAGATTTTTGCGGTGGCTCCTGAAGAACGCTGCCCGGCGGCGTGGGTCGCCGGCAAGGAGGATGTGATGGCGAAATTGATTGAATTTTACGTTCCGGCAAATTTTCAGTCGCCAAAAAAGCAGTGGACGCCTGAAGAGCTGCGCGGCAAGATCATCAACTTCCACGCCGGCACGACCCGCAAGTCTGCCTAGCAGCTTCGGCTGGACTGCTTTCCGCTGCGTTTTGCGCAACCCGGTCATCAGTCCAGCCGATTTTGTTTTTGGCAACGCATCAAAACCTGCGTTCCTTCCCGGCGTTCGCCATTGTTCTCCGTCAGCGTTATTCGGTTCAAGACTTCAAGAGGGCAGATGGCGCTCAGCGTTTCTGTTTTTTAGGATGGCGTCGTTTCGGGTGCTGGCGGGCGAGGCCATCCTGAAGCTCCCTGATCTGTTCCTTGATTTCCTGTTTGCGGTCGCGGGCAGCAAAGAAGACGTCGTCGGGATCGGCAAGGCGCTTTTGCCTTTCACGGTAGCGATCATCCCAGAAGGCCGCATCGTCCTCTTCATAGCCCTGCATCAGGGTGGTGAGCTCGTCATTGGCCTCAGAGCGGGTCAACTCCAGCATGACTTCATAGTCGCTGAGGTTTTCATTGCGAAAGACGCCGAGTTCTTCCAGGCGCTTCAGGCCGGCCAGGGTGATCTCAAAGCCTCGATTGAAGAGGTAAAGCGCCTGGTATAGATGGACTTTGGTGGTGAGAGGGCGGCGCGTGTTCTCACTCATAGCGCCCTCCGGGAGATGAGGGTTGGGTGAAGGCGATGAGGCGCAGAGGTTGCGCCCCAAGGATGGGGCAGTATAGCTTGAATATCAGCCATGGTTGGCCTGTCTCCAACAGGTGAACTGCGGTCAGGGCTGCGTTCGGTGTTGATGCACCGGGCGCGGCCCGTTGGGTTTAAGCAATTGGCAATTGGCAGTTAGCAATTGGCCAAAGTGGTTACGTCTTCTTTTTAGATTTACGAGACTTGTGTGGCACCGGCACTCTTGCCGGTGCTTTTGTTTTGGTTGACTGCTTTTTATATCGTGTCTTCCTGCCGTTGGCGATCTTGGGCAAGAGCTGGCGGACGTGTTCGATTTCCTCCTCGGTCCATATGTACCTATGGGCGCCCTCGGTCATTTTCGGTTTGGGTATTTTTCCGGCCTTGATGTACTTGGTAATGACGGCAGGGCTCAGACCCAATTCCTTTGCGGCTCCGATACTGGAGTATATTTTCATTCGTGAATATTTATTCACGATACAAATATTCTGTCAAGTGCTTTTGTGAAGCTATATTGGCGGACTTCAACGAACGTTTTTTATCGCGCTTCGCTGGCGCTGCGCGCGGGCCTACGGCGTGAGGAAGGAGTCTTTTCTTTGCTTACCCAGCCCTTATCCCTCAGCGCGCGCTGCGCGCCTCGGGAACGGACTGGGCTAGGACGCGCTAAAGCGCTCTCTTCCGCCCCTTCGGGGCTCCGGCATGGAAGAGCCTTAAGGCATAGTCGCTCCGGATATGCCTAGTGCGGCGGCAGTCTGCGGACTACGGCGAAGGTCGTGGGCGAGAGCGCGGACGAGGGTAAGAGCAAGGTTGGTTTAAGAAGGGCTGGCGGCGAGGGCTGCCAGCCCTTTTTGTCTCGATGATTATTGTGTGTCGCCTCTCCGGGACTCCGGCATGGAGAGATTCAGAGCCTGCTCCCTACCGGAATCGCCATATGGCTGCAACTGCATGCGTTGGTTTCAAGACATGTAATCGAGGCCGCGCTAACGCTTTTTCTTGCGCAGCTGCTTTTGCGCCGATTGGGGGAACTGAAACCTAAATTCTTGCTCTCTGTAAATACCCTTGGCGAGAAGAAGCGTGTCCATACCCGTTTTTGCTCTGAAGTCTAGCGTAACAATCAATTCTTGGGGAGCACTGTGCGCCAGTTCTCGTAGAGCCAATCCCAATGACGCTTGACTGCCAACTCAAACATTGTGCGCTCGGTTATATTTGATAACTTTTCACCACGTCGGAGGGGGAAGGCTCGCCCGGATCTTTGCACTGGATAGCTTCCATAGTTCTTCCAACGCCTGGACAGCATCTTCTGCAAGCTTCGATATGACCGCCTGATGTTCCTCCATCGCCGCAGCGTCAATGGCCCGCAGTTCATTTTTGACAAATCTCAGAAGGTCTAACAACTGGCCCCGCAGATGATCTGACTTGTAATGACAAATCTGTACGCTGTTAGCTCGCATAATGCTCTCCTCTACATTTCAGCTTAGCACTTCACAAAAACGATTCGATCTGTGCAAATCTG
>JASLFF010000362.1 GCA_030150795.1 Terriglobales bacterium
AGGCGCGAAGGCAAAGACGTAACCAGCTTCGACCTTTACGACCTCATCGCTTTTGGCGACAAGACTAAGGACGTGCAATTGCTTTCCGGCGACGTAATTCTGGTGCCTCCGGTGGGCTGTCTTGTGGCGCTGGCCGGCAGCGTCAATGTGCCGGGAATTTATGAGTTGAAAGAGCATGAGACGCTGGGCGAGGTCCTTGGCTATGCTGGCGGGTTTACCACCACAGCGTCTGGCCAGAAGACGTTTATCGATCGCATTGACGATCGCCAGGCCCGCCATACTGCTGAGGTGGATCTTTCCAGCGCTGGCTTGAAGACCGAGCTGCGTGATGGCGATATCATTCGCGTGTTGCACATCTCGCCAAAGTTTGACAATGCGATTACATTGCGCGGCAACGTCGCGGTGCCGGGACGCTATCCCTGGCGGGAAGGCATGCGTGTAAAGGACCTGATTCCCAGCCGAGATGCTTTGGTCACGCAAGAATTCTGGAAGCTGCAGAATAAGCTGGCAGTTGACTTGGAAAGCCTTACGTTTAAATCGCGAGAAGAGGTTGAGCAGGATCGCCAGCGCGAGTTGGAGAATCGCGGCACCGCTCCGGCCAACCAGCCGGGGAGCCAGAACATGGCGCCGGATTTATACCAATCTCCGCCGCCTTCCACGCCGAGCGGACAGGACCGGGGTACACAACCCGATCAGCGTACGCAACAGCAACGCAATGAGGACCTGGCTGCGCGGGTTGGCAGGACAGAAGCACAGCGGATCAGGGAGGAGCAGCTTAAGAACGAGGTAAAACGTTCCGCGGCTGAAATTAACTGGGAATACGCGGTCATTCAAAGAATGGACCCGCAGGACCTCAGCGCGCATTTGGTTCCTTTTAACCTGGGCAAAGCTATTGCGGGCGACGAAGGCCAAAATGTAGTTCTCCAGCCGGGAGATGTAATAACGATTTTTTCCCAGAATGATATGCAGGTGCCCGCTGGCCAGCAGACTAAATTTGTGCGGCTTGAAGGAGAATTTCTCACCGCTGGCGTTTACCAGGTCCAGCCGGGCGAAACACTGCGCCATTTAATTTCGCGAGTCGGTGGCTTTACGCCGGAAGCATATTTGTACGGCGCCGAATTTACTCGTGAATCCACTCGTGAAGACCAGCAGAAACGGCTTGATGAGTACATTAATGAGCTGGAGAAGTCGATAGAGAGAAATGCCAGCGGACAAAGGTCCCTAACTGGGGACGAGGCCGTTGCGGAGCGGCAAGCTGTGGAGAGTCAACGCCGCCTGTTGGACAAACTGCGCCAGATGAAAGCCACTGGACGGATTGTGCTTGAACTTAAACCCACCGCGGAAAATCTAAAGGAGCTGCCGGACCTCATGCTGGAGGATGGTGACAGGTTGTTAGTGCCATTCAAGCCGGCCACGGTGAACGTGATTGGATCGGTCTATAACAGCAATTCCTTTATTTTTAAGCCAGGCAAGACCGTGAGCGATTACATGCGTCTTTCCGGTGGTCCTACGAAAAATGGCGATAAGGGCAGGTCCTTTGTGATCCGCGCGGATGGCACCACTTTGAGCGGCAATGGTCACAACGCCCTGTTCCTAAACGGCTTTGAAGAGGCGCGATTGATGCCGGGCGACACGATTGTGGTGCCGGAAAAATTGGACAAAGGCGCTGTGCTGAGAGGTTTTAAGGACTGGACGCAGATCATTAGCACCTTCGTGATTGGAGCGGCAGCGGCGAAAGTGTTGTTCCCGTAACGGCAGATGACAAGATCACAGGAATCCATTCTGGTGACGGGCGGGGCCGGTTTCATCGGCTCCAACTTCATATTGCATTGTTTGGCACAAGAAGGTTCGCGCATTGTGAACCTTGATAAGCTTACATACGCTGGGAACCCCGCCAACCTGGCTGAGCTTAGTGACGACATTCGTTACGTGTTTGCGCGCGGAGATATCAACGATTCAGCCCTCGTAAGCGATTTGCTGCAACTCCATCAGCCGACGGCCATCGTCCATTTTGCGGCAGAGAGTCATGTAGACCGCTCCATCCATAATGCCCAGGAATTTATTCGAACCAATATTGAGGGAACATTCCAACTCCTTCAGGCCGCGCGCCAGTATTGGGCGGGCCTTGGTCAAGCAGAAAAACAGAATTTTCGTTTTCTGCATGTTTCAACCGACGAAGTGTATGGATCGCTTGGGCCCAGCGATCCGGCTTTTACTGAGAAGACGCCGTTTGCTCCCAACAGTCCTTACGCGGCGTCAAAAGCTTCCTCTGACCATCTGGTGAGGGCGTTTCATCACACGTATGGGCTACCTACGCTGACTACGAACTGCTCGAACAATTATGGTCCTTACCAGTTTCCGGAAAAACTGATTCCGCTGATGATCCACAACGCCACAGTGGGAAAGCCCTTGCCGGTGTACGGCGACGGGTTGAATGTCCGCGATTGGCTTTATGTGAAAGACCACTGCGAAGCGATTCGCCAGGTATTAAGAAAGGGCCGGGTTGGCGATTGTTACAACATCGGCGGCAACAGTGAGAAAAGCAATATTGAGGTGGTCCGCGAGATTTGCGCCGTACTCTCCGAGCAAAAGCCTGGCCCTGGATATGAATCCTTGATTACATATGTCAAAGACCGCCCCGGCCATGATCGGCGATACGCAATGGACTGCACCAAGATCCGCAGTGAGCTTGGTTGGATGCCGAGCGAAAGTTTTTCCAGCGGACTGCGCAAGACCGTCCAGTGGTACCTGGCGCATGAAGAATGGATCTCATCCGTGACTTCAGGCGCGTATAGGGAATGGATCGATCTCCACTATCACACCGCGCCATGAAGGCCGGCATATTTATGGATCGGGGCATGAATCAGGAACGCAAAGGCATCATTTTGGCAGGCGGGGCGGGAAGCCGGTTGCATCCGGTGACGCAGGCGGTTTCCAAGCAACTGCTGCCCATCTATGACAAGCCGATGATCTACTATCCGATCAGCGTACTCATGCTGGCCCGGATCACGAATATTCTTATCATTTCCACTCCGGCAGATACGCCACGTTTTGAGCAGTTGCTGGGGGACGGCCATCGATGGGGACTCAATTTCAGCTACGCAGTGCAGCCCGTACCAGGAGGGCTGGCGCAGGCATTCATCATTGGCAGGCAGTTCCTTTCAGAAAGTCCCAGCGCACTGATTCTGGGCGACAATATTTTCTATGGGCAGGACCTTTCGAACAGTCTGCGGCATGCTTCAGCGCGCGCTGAAGGAGCGACAGTATTTGCCTATGCAGTCAATGACCCGGAACGTTATGGCGTGATTGAGTTTGATCCCGCGGGCAAGGCGCTTAGCATTGAAGAAAAGCCCAAAGCGCCCAAGTCCCGCTACGCGGTAACGGGTTTGTACTTTTACGATCCAGAAGTCGTAGAAGTTGCCGCGCAACTGAAACCTTCCCGCCGCGGTGAGCTGGAGATTACGGATGTGAACCGCTGGTATCTTGAGCATGGCAGGTTATCCGCAGAAATCTTTGGCCGCGGCATGGCGTGGCTCGATACGGGTACGCACGATTCTCTGTTGGAAGCGTCTTCATTCATCCAAACCATTGAAAAACGGCAAGGGCTGAAGGTTTGTTGTCCTGAGGAGATCGCTTTCAAACTTGGTTTCATCAATGCTGGTGAACTTGAGGCGCTGGCGCGATCGCACGGCTCTAATGGATACGGCCAATATCTTCTCGGCCTACTGGAAAGGCCGGCCTTCTAAAGTAGCCTGGCGCGGAGCATTAAACGCAACGGTAACCGGGAGTGGTAAGTTTGAACAGCATTGGAAGAATCAATGGCCGACCTTTATCAACGGATCGTCATCCCGAGATCCCGTCCATGAGGGCGCGCCGTCTTCAGCGCCCGAATAGGGTTGAGGGACCTTTTGTTTTGCAAGCAACACAAGGTCTCTCAGGGCTACTCGCCCGCTGGTGAAAACGCGGGCTCGCTCACGCCCTTCGAGATGACGTTTATAAAAAGTTTGAAATAAATGAAAAAATTCAAACTGTATTTCTATCGACAACCGAGCTCCACGCAATGAATCAAGCTGATCTAAAAATCGTGATCGTTGGCCGCAGGGGTCAACTTGCATGGGAAGCTGGGCAGCGGTTTCAAGGGTTGGGCGAAGTCATCTGTATAGGGCGTCCCGAGCTTGATCTAACGGATATCGAGGGCGTGCGAGCGGAGATTCGTAGGATTCATCCATCGGTAGTAGTAAACACTGCGGCCTATACCGCAGTGGACCAGGCGGAATCCGAATGTACCGCGAAATGGACTATGGGGTGTTTCCGATCACCATCCACCC
>JASLFF010000429.1 GCA_030150795.1 Terriglobales bacterium
CTGCATTCCGGGCGCGGAAGAAATTACAGTAAGCCACACCACGCCTTTGGCTGTCCATTCTTTTTGCAGGCGCTGCATGTTGCCGCTTTCATAATGCTTCTTGGTGTAAGGGCAGCCCTGATTGTGCCACTCCAGCACCACAAATTTACCTTTGTAATCAGAGAGATGCTGCTGCTTGCCATTGCTGTCCACAGCGGTGAAGCCGGGAGCGGGATCGCCTACCTTAACGGCAAATGCAGATGCGATCAGCGCGAGCACTGCACAAGCTTGCCATATGAAACGATAACGGTTTTTCATTGCGCCTCCTCTATAAGCAGCCATTTGCAGCTATTGTATCGGCTCGCGCGCGGGCGCTTCAATCCGGTAAGCCGGACTACCCGGCATGACGAGTACGCCGCGCAATGTGGAAATCGGTTTGAGCAGCAGATCGGATTTCTTCATCGTGATCTTTGCGCCGCTGGGCGTGGATTGAACTTTTTGCGGCGCAGGATTATCGATCTCACCGGGATTGAGAGGAAAGAATTCCGCTTGCGTAATCGGCTTGCCTGCACGGACAGTCAGGACCAAATCGTCTTTTGTCGACGTGAAATCTGCCTTCCAATTCGACGGTAGCTGCTGCGGAAGAAGCTTTTCCGTGTGCTCGAACAATTGCATATTCGGCTGGTCCATGCTGGCAGTCGATGAGACAGGCAACGTCAGATGCAGGTTGGTCTGCTCGGGAATGCAGACCTCGCGGCAGACCAGCCACTTGGCTTCCGCGCCGAATTCAACTGATGCGCCGTTGCTGAGCGCAGATGGCGCGTGAATTGTAAGCGGCAGTAAGACCTCGTCATCATAGCCGTAATCGACTAACTCCTTGCTTGGCTGCAAACGCTCAGGGCGCGGCCACTGGATTTCGGCAGCACTGAACCCAGGAGGTAAATGCCACTTAAAGGAAGGTGGTTGGCCGGAGTCGCCGGGATTGATCCAGTAAATGTGCCAGCCTTTTTCCAGAATGAAGTGAATGCCCAGTTGCAGGTCAGCGCGTGGCTTCACTGATCCCTGCCGCGCCAGTAACTCGACGCGAGCATGCTGGGCCGTGGCTTGCGAAAGTCCCGCTACAGAACTGGCGAACAGGATGAGCAGGCCGCCGAGCCGTCGGATATTCATGCTGACTGCCATGGAGATAGTTTACGGGGCATGAAGTCGCCGGCAAAAGCGCTTTTCGCGGAGCATAAAAAAGCGCCGGCTTTTGACCGGCGCTCTGTAGATCACTTGGTGACGTAGCGTTTACGGCAAAGCGTAACGCAAGCTCACATACACCTGCGTTAGATGGGCGTTCTTGGGTGCGCCAGCCGGTACAAACCACGGACTGCGTGAAATGTAAGATAGCTGGTTTACCAGGAACACTGATCCATACTGCGGGTTTTTCCAGAACGTCTGGTTCCAGTCAAATGTAACTTCCTGGATAGTACGATTGTTGGTATTGGCTGAATTTAGTCCGCCAAAGCCGATAAAGGCCGGGGCGCCTGCTTTGGTTAGGTCGAGCACGGCATTGCGCTGGGCGTACATTGCTCCAGCGTAAAAGCCAAGCAGTGTTTTCTTGCCGGCCTGAGCTTCAAAGCCAGCGAGCGCGTCGCCGGACTGGACCGGAGAAACAGCGACGTCACAACCGCCGGCTGAACTGCAAGCCGCGCCGGATGCTGATACAGGTACCACCACCACCTGCGGGGCCATGCCAATCAGATAACGGCCCACACCAGGTCCCCACATACCACTGGCCAGGAAGCGGAAACCCTTGAACAGTTCAATGTTTGTGGCGGCGAAAACTCCGCCTTCAATTTTGGTATGTTTGACGAACGTAGCATTCGGTACGGTAGGAATAACGGTCACTTTCGCGCTGGTTGTCAGGCCGCCCAATTCAACGTGGAAGTGCTTACCGGGATCATAAGCGAATTTCGTAATGAAATCCGGTATCAGGTTAGGAGCGCCGGCGTTGGCTGCGGAGTCGATTTGAACTCCCAATTGAGCGTTGAACGCTGTGGGGAAGGTTATCTCACCCTGGCCGCCAAACTGTTGCGGGTTTTGGAGAGCCAAAGCCCATACGAATTGATCGCTGAAGTGGTAGGCGGCACGGAATTCCGCCGCGCGCGTATAGTTCAAGCCCACATGGGTCTGGGCATCCTCACCAATCGTGATTGCCAGATCGGACGGCATAGGTGATACGCCAACACGGTTCGGAGTCTGTAGGCCCCATGTCTGGCCTCCCAGGAACTCCCATCCGCCACGTTTAAGGTCCAACCAGTAGAGCCGCACCCGCATGGTATGGGGGTTCGATGTTACGAATACGTTGGCAGCGTCATTGCCGTTGAAATCGGCTTCTATATAGCCGGTAACATTGTTCTCACCATACTTCCCGTTTATTTTCAAATTGATTCGTGAATATTGCCCAGTGGAGCGATATTCAGTCAGGTGACCGTTCACTGTATTACTGAACGGGATGGCCCAGAAATTGGTTGCAGTAACGTTGCCGGTATTGGTGGAGCGGAAGATATTTTCAAAATCCACGAATCCGCCCGGGGTAAAGTCCGTGCCGCCAATGCGGAATGACAGCGGAGACTCTTTCGGCCTTTCTGTTTCCTGCACTACAGTGGCGCTTACCGGGGTCGCTACAGTCCGCATGGATGCATCGGCCACGTGAGGTGTGCCAGACGTCTTATTTTCCAGTTGTTGTTCCAGAGTCTGGATCTGTTGTTGTTGCTGGGAAATCTGCTTTTGCTGCTGGCTGATCGCTTCGCGCAATGCTTTCAATTCATCTGCAACTGACCCGGTACCGGCAGAGCCGCTATTGGTTGCGGTTGCCTGGCCCAGCGCCAGCCCAGAGGCCAGCACGACGAAAGACATCTTCTGTAACAATCTCATTGACCTTTTTCTCCTCTGCTTATCGGTTATCGGCCCATCAAGGTGATTAGTCCGTTCCTTCACTTTGCACTTCGACACCCAATCAGTGTCACTGTTTCTCGCGGTGCTATTTCACACGATTCTTGCCGCGTTGTACATAGATATGTGAGATTTGGGAATCTATTTACATTGTTTTAACCTTTCCAATTTTTGTAGAAATTCCCGGCGGATGTGTGGAATTTAATAGATGTGGTTTTGAGCAGTAAAATGCGCCATCGCGATACAGGACGGGCGGCTCGATCAATCATCGTTCCTCCGGTGGGCCATTATGCATTTACGCCTTCTAAATATGGGCATTTCAGCGCAAATTCGCACGAACCCCGCAGATTATTGGGCTCATTGTCCCATCGTTTTCATCCACTGTATATACACACGTACCTCCTCATACACCTGTGCCCGCTGATTGATCCCCCCGGGAGGGGGCTCGGACGTTGCAAAGTACCGGTGTCTAGCTGCGCGACTTTGCAGTAACAACCCCTCACCTGGCCGAAAAAAAAGCGGCCCAAATGCAGAGGTGATCCGGGCCGTGAAACGTCAGAAATGAAATGGCTTTCTAGCGCGAAGCGCGTTGGGCCTGTGGGGTGCTGCCTACGTCAGTAAAAGAGAACGCGTTGGCCACGTTGGGATAGGGCTCCTCGCCCAGCTCGACATAAGGAAAAATCAAGTAATTGACGCGATCGCCGTGCTGCGCCGGGCTCAGTTGCAGGTCGCGTCCAACGCTGAATTGGACACGATTCACATCATGCGCGCCAAAAAAGTACTCTTTTTTCTCCTGGTGCTTCCAGGCTTCTGAAATGTCCACCGGGAACCAGCCGCGCTCGCGGGTATAAAACTCCGCCCAGCAGTGGTACCCGGCAATCTGGCCAGCGGTCTGTCCTTCCGGCAACGACAATCCCATTTCAAAACGCGCGGGAATTTTCTGTGAACGCGCCATGGAGATAAAGACTGAATGGAAATCAGTGCAATTGCCGTGCTTGGCGTCGCAAGCCCAGAGCGTATCGCCACGACCCCAGCCGGTGCCGGACTTGTCATATTTCATGGTCGAGAATGTGTAATCGTAAAACGCGCGGCCTTTGTCCAAATCAGACATGCCCGGCTTGACCTGAGCTGCGGCGAGTTCGGCAGGCTTGCCGGTGATCGGCACCAGTTTGTCTGCCTGCAAAAAGCGTTGCAGGTCTTTCTCAGATGCCGGCTTCTTTAGCGAGACAGCGGCCAGGTGCTCCATCCGAACCACGTCGTATTTAACGGTGAAATGATACTCAGGCTGAGTGGCTTTGTCCGTGTGGGCATAAAACATCTTGTTGCCGTACTCATGCTCGGTGGTTTCCTTGAGCGCGAGATCGCCGCTCTTGGAAAGCACTTTCACCTGCTGGAACTGGTCAGACTGGGCCATGG
>JASLFF010000442.1 GCA_030150795.1 Terriglobales bacterium
CTTCCGACGCGGCAAGGCAGATCACTGCCTTCGATTTGAGCAATCGCCTGCCGGTCACCGGTAGTGGTGATGAAATTGACGAACTCAGCATTTCTCTTAACGCGATGATTTCGAGGCTGCAAAGCTCATTTCAGCGCATGACAGAGTTCCTGCGGACCCTTTCCCATGAAATCCGGCAGCCACTTACCGTCTTGCGGTCTGAAACCGAACAGGCATTGCGGCTCGGCAGCAGCGAAACAAATTATCGCGATACGCTTTCCAAGCAGCTTGAACATGTGGAGCTGCTGGCCCGGACTGTTTCAGATCTGATGGAACTGGCCCAATCTGAAAGCGAGCAAATCAAGCTTAACCTTGAAAAGGAAGACCTTTCCGAGCTGGTACAGACTGCCGTTGATGGCATGCGCAACCAGGCTGGTGAGCGCGGAATCAAGATTTCCGGGACAGTCCAGCAGAATGTGATCGGCTCATTTGACGCGGGCCAGATCTGGCGTCTGTTGCTCAACCTGCTGGATAATGCCATCAAGTTCAACCATAACGGCGGAACTATTGACGTAGTTCTGGCCGTGCATAACGATGTTGCGATTATTTCGATCAGTGATACCGGCAGCGGCGTGGCAATTGAGGAACAGGGACATATTTTCGAGCGTGGCTACCGCTCCACTTCAGCGCGGAAGTCCCATGTTCCCGGGACTGGGTTAGGACTGCACTTTGCCCGCAACATTGCGGAAGCTCACGGCGGACGGATTGAGGTGGCGAGTTCATCGGGTAAAGGGTCTTGCTTTAGAGTATCGTTGCCGCTGTTGAATGCCGCCTCGGGCGAAGTGCTCACGCCCACAGTCCACCGCGACGCCCAAATCAATTAACTGTCCCCCATTGGGTGCGCTTCAAGCAAATGGAGGGATGGCAAGCGACAACAGGCCCATCCTCAAAAATTTGTAATTTTAATGATTTTTCAATGGTTAAGTCGGCGCCAAAGCTGCACAATGCAAAGGTAGAAATCCGGGTTCTTTAGGAAGGCTTTGTATGAGGATCGCGAACATTGCTGCGCTTATTCTGGCGACGGCGTCTTTTCCAGCGTTTGCTCAAAGGTCTGGCGGACATGTGGATCGCAAGCCAAGCCCAGCTACCAGCGCTGTGTCTAACTCATCCTCACCGTCCGGCGCTCAGGTTGCTCCGAACATGCAACCGGCTGTGAACCCGTATCGCGTGAACCCAGGAAGCGTTGCTCCATCTGCCACTCAGACAAATGCCTTTCGGCCTGCTCCTCCTGTGGCACAGCCTGTCGCACCTCAACCGGCACCCACTTCCATAGCATCGGTTCCGGCTGCTATCCCACAGCCAGTTGTAAGTCCAGCTTCATCGCCCGAGCCAACGGCAGCAGTGAATTACACACAAGGGCAACTCACAGTGGTATCCCAGAGTGCCTCGCTGGGAACGGTATTGAAGCTCATTTCAGCCAAGACCGGCGCCGTAATAGACTTAGCTCCAGAATTGCAAAACGAACCGGTAATCGCTCAAATTGGCCCCAGTGCGGTGCGAGAGGTTATGACAGCGTTGCTCGATAGCCCAAAAATCGATTACATCATTATGGGATCCGGCAATGTTTCAGGGGGCATGGAACGAATCCTGGTTCGCACGCGTCAGTCTTTTGGCCGGAACGTAATCTCTATGAGTCGCCCACCGCAGCCCGCTCCGGCGGAACCCACAGAATTTAAGTTTGCAACTGGCGCTGCTGTCGGCGGCGTAGCAAAGCCCCAAACGCAGTTGACGCAACAACAAATGATGGAGAACTGGCAGAAAATCCGCGAAGAGAAAAAACTAGCGGAGATAGAGCAGCAACGCCAGGACCGTGAAAATGAAGCAAATCACGTGGAGCCGCCGCCACAACCCGAAGCACAAGCTCAGCCTGAACCCCAGCCGAATAATAATGCGGACAATCCGCCGTTGAACTAGATACAAACTAAAATCTCGCCCCCTCAGAACAAATAATTCGAGGGGGATTTCACGCGATCTAACTAACACCGCAGAAATCGATATGAAAAAGTTTAATGTGGACTTGATAGCGTTCTAATCAAAGTAACCGACAATCATTTTGTAAGCGAGTTCGGCGGCAACAGCAGTTATTTGTGAAGCCGGCCTCACTGACATCTTGTTTTGCGGGTCCACAAAAGAGAAGCAAGCCCTGGAACTTGTTTCTCTGAGCCACTCCCGCCATGAATCGACCGGAAGCAGAAGCCTTTCAGTCCCGCTAAAACTGAAGCTTCTTTCCGGCAGGTTTCCTGGCCGCGCGGCCAGGACTATCAGGCAAGGCCTTGCTTGTATTTGAGGTTGGATGATGTTGAATCGTCCAGCCTCTTTTTTTTTGCGCGCCGAAATAATAGCGGCCCACCGAGGTGACAAAAAAGAATCCCCTTGCCCGCACAAGGGGAAGCGTTCGCAGTTGATTGCTTTTTTTCTAGTTCGCGCTGCCGCGCAATACGTTTGCAGCCAGAAAGCCCTTGGGCCCCTTCATGAGTTCATACTCCACGGTCTCTCCCTCATTCAAGGTCCTGTAGCCATTCTCCTGGATAGCGGAAAAGTGGACGAACACGTCTTCCCCGGTCGAGCGTTGAATGAAGCCATAGCCTTTGGCTCCGTTAAACCACTTTACAGTTCCCTTCTCTTTCACAAATGCAACTCCTTTCGCCTTCAGCGTCAGATTGGAAAACTCCGCCTTCTATTGCGAAGGTGGAGAAAAAGGTTGTTGCTTTGCCGGCCAGATGGCTCTTTTCCGCAATCGATGGCTGCCGTGCCGGAAGGCCCGAAGGCGACTCCAGCAACCGGATCGTTCGGCGAGTTCAAACTGCTGTACAAAAACATCAACCAGAATGCGCCCTGCGGCCTAAGCTGCCGGGAGCAGAGCATAATATTCAGGAACTCTGGTTCTTGTAAAGCACTTTGTTTGCAGCGCGGAGTAACGCCAAAGGGAACTTGCTTTATGGAACTTTCGTTCCTCCCAAAATGGTATTTATAAAATGTGGAAAGAAGCCGTTTTCTGTTACGATTTTTCAGGATCTCCCATGAGCTCAGGTTCAGTTTCGCCAGCAGTGGACGCGGCAACGATTCCTGCCCCGGAATCCCAGGCTTCACGACTTTTGTTGCGGCCTTGGAAACACATGCTGTTGCACCGCGGCTGGCCTACCATGCAATACCTTGCCCGGACTGAAGCCCATACCTTTGCATTCTCAGTGGCGGCAAACGCAATTCTTTCATTTTTTCCTTTCATGGTGTTGTTGATGTGGTTGATTCGCAACGTCTTCCACTCAGCAACCATGTACAACGTAATAGTGGATTTGTTAAGGGACCATCTGCCTGCCGGTCAGGATTTCGTGATCCGTAATCTTCAATCTCTGGTAAAGGCCCGCCAGCGGGTCAAGATGGCCTCTTTGGTGATTTTGCTCATCACATCTACAGGCGTGTTTGTGCCGCTGGAAGTGGCTTTCAACCGCATCTGGGGCTTTGCCAAAAATCGCTCTTATCTGGGAAATCAGATTATTTCTCTGGCGCTGGCTTTCGCCTGCGGCATCCTGGCGCTCACATCAGTAGCGATGGCGGCGGGAAATGAAATGGCGTTGACCTTCATGATGCGGGGGAATGAAAACATCATATTCCGGGCCGCCACGTTTGTAGCGCTCAAGATATGTGCCACCCTGGCCAGCATTGCCATCTTCTTTTTGATTTACTGGCTGCTGCCCAATGGCAAGATAAAAGCCAGAAGCGTGCTGCCGGCGGCGGTCGCTATGGGCGTGTTGTGGGAAGTAGGAAAAGTTTTATACATCAAGGCCCTTCCCTGGCTGGATTTTCAGGAGGTTTACGGACAGGCATTTTCGATCTCAGTGGCCCTGATGTTCTGGGCATTCATCTCCGGCTTAATGTTGCTGGCGGGTGCACACTTGTCATCTGATTTCACACCTGAAGCTGCTGAGGCGGCGGCCGAAGATGAAGATGAGAGTGGTGTTGAGTTTTCGTAACTTTTGACTTTTGGTTTTTGTTAAATTCTCTCGTCCGGACTGCACGAAACCCCTCTGTTGACGATAGAATTTCTTGTAGTACCTGGATTCCCTCCCCTGGGCGTTTTGCCCTTCCCCTGCGCTGGTTTCCACGGGCCCGAGAAACAAAAATTGCAGTTGTTGCGTTTGGACAACTGCCTGCACTAAAGGAGGAAGGGTTGCGGAAGTGTAGTTCGCTCGTCGTTGGCAATGGTCTTAATTGGTGAGAGGGAGCGCGATGCAAGCTTACGCGAAAACTCTCTCCCCACTTGTTCCCCGCCCGCTGCCGGCAAGGTTGCAAATAGATTTTGTAGTTGAGGCCCTGAAATAAAATTCACGGTCGTTGCGCGCTGGGCGACTGCCTACTCTAAAGGAGAAAAGTATGCGGAAAAATATGATTCGGATGTTACTGGTGGCGTCAATCTTTGTGAATGCAAGCTTTATCCAACCGGCACTAACAGGACCAAATCCTGTGCCGATGCCAACAGGCCCGTACCCTCCGGGTAAATAAATTTGCTGAGAGAGAGTGGCTAGTTTAAGCTGGCCACTCATTCCTTATGAATAAAGGCGAATTAGCGATGGCGCTTATCGGAAACGCCCTGCAATTTTGCCTGCTCATACAACTGCTAAGACTTAAATCATATCGCGAATTCCCGGCATTTCTAGCGTTTCTTAGCTTTTCTATAATCAGTGCCATCACTGGCGTCGCTACTGGCGGCCACGCTCACATTTACTTCTATGAGTATTGGATAAGCGAGGTTATTTACAGCGCCCTGGCCTTTTTTGCCCTTCAAGAGGCAGTTCGTTCTGTCTTTAGGAATTTTCACACCCTCCGCTGGTTCAAAGTGTCTTTTCCCAGTATCGGAATTTTGATCTTGATTGTGGCCCTTTTTAGGGCGGCTTTTTTTCGCTCGGCACATGATTACCCGCTTATCGTGGCAATTATTTCCCTGGAAATTGCGGTCGGATTCCTGCAATTTGGCATATTTAGCCTGTTTATTATTCTGGTCAGGCTGTTTCACCTGCGCTGGGGCCAGCACGCCGCAGGCATTGTTTTCGGCTTTGGCGTCAGCGCCGCCGGGTCTCTGGTGGCCTTCCTGCTACGTTCCGAATTTGGAACGAAATTTGACCCTGTTATCAGAATTGCGCCTGCCATCGCGTACAGTATTGGGGTAGCGATTTGGCTGGCCACTTTTCTAAAGGCGGAGTCTGGCGGGCCGGAAGCAGCATGGGCCACGGCACTTACACCCGAACAAATGATTACAGAACTCAGGCGGCATACTAAGACAGTGAAAGGCATCCTAACGCGATGATGTTCGATATCATCACAATATTCCTGGTCGGCATACTGCTATTGTTTGCCATTTATACGGCGGTCCAGTTTCGCGGCAAGTTTCCCAAAAGGACCGTTGAAGATGTGACTCCTTTTCTGCGTCCGGCAGAGCATGATGAACTTGAATCATTGCTGGATCCCGCGCAGGAAACCAATTTCCGCATGCGCATGTCGCCGCAGGAATTCGCGGACTGGCAGCGCAAACGAATCCATCTGCTGCGCGAATATTTGCTTCGCATGTCACATAACGCCCTGGTGCTGATTGAATGGGGCAACATGGAAACTGCTGAAACCGGAAACGATGCCGAAGCCCTCCGCCAACGGCAATTTTGGGCGAAGCAACTGGTACAGGCAGCCACTGAGTTCAGGCTATATTCCGTTCTGGCTCTCGCTAAATTAAAGTTGTGGCTGATTCTGCCGTCTCCCTTTAGTCTTCTGCTGCCGTCGCCAAGCCTGCCCTCTATGCGGCATGTCTTTGGGATTGACGCTCTGCGCTCCTACGAGCGTCTGAGGGCTGCTGCCGGGGGGCTGAGTCTGGCGCACAGTCACCGCTTTCATGACGAGCTGCTGGAACGCCTATAGGCGCAAATCAGCTCTTTGTGGTGATTTCCACCAGTCGAACTCCCCGATATAATCTGTAGAGATTGACCTTCTGGTCCAAAGTCACGCGCAAGCTTTCCTCAGCGGGTATGATGCCGCATACTCGCCTGGCAATTGCCACCGTTTATCTGGCTGGAATAGAAGCGGTATTGCTTCTCTTAGCATGGCTGCTCAGGCTTGCCGGCGCGTCGCGGGCTGCGTCCGCGCTCAGTGGGTGGACAACTTTTCTTGGCTGGGCCACGTTCCTTCTGCTTCTGGTTCTCGCCCTGCGATGGCTTCGCGATAACGTAATGTGGAGCGTTCGCAACCGCCTGATCGTTACCTACCTTTTCATTGGCGGAGTACCGGTAACGCTGGCCGTGGCCATTGCCCTTCTATCTGGATATCTGGTGCTGGGCGACTTGGCCATATTCAGCGCCGTTTCAGAAATTAAAGCGGAAGCAAACCGCCTAGGCGCATCCAATGCAGCGGCCGAGGAAGAAATTACACGGCACAGCACCACTCCGGAGAGGATCGTAACCTCCGACACGTCATTTCCCGGACGATCAATCGCCGTGGTACCGAAGTCTTCTGTCCCAGGCTGGGTTCGAGATGGCTTTACCGGGTTGGTCAGCGAAAATGGGCACATCTATCTGCGCGCCGTGAACTCTCATCGGGATTCCCATGCCCAGGCGATGGTGGTATCGAGCGTTTTGCTCGATCAACAATTTCTGGCAAGAATTGCAAGCAAGGTGGGTTCGCTCACGCTCTATTCATTGGATCCGCAAATCAATAGCGACGAAAAAACGCTGGAAGACGCACTCTCCAACCCGCAAAGTACAGCCGCTGCTACTGGCCGGATCAGCGCCGGCAGTGTACCCGACCCAATAATCCCCTTGGACCGCGAATTTGATTTTGCCGGGCCTATTCAAGTCACCGATTGGGTAAAGGGCTCAATGCGAACAAGGATACTGGGAGGGAGCACGCGGTTTTCCGTCGTGTATTCCTATCTCACTGCGTCTATGGGGATCGGGAGCACTGCCATTATTGTTGCCCTGATAGGCTTGGCCATTGCATTTGCCGTGGTGGTTCTCATCGCCTTGCTGATCGGAATCGGCTTGACGAGGAAAATCACCTATTCAGTAGCAAATCTCTACCGGGCCACGCAGTTCATCAATCGCGGAGACTTCAGCCATCGTATTGACGTACGCGCCAAAGACCAGCTGGCCGCGCTCCAGGTTTCTTTCAATTCAATGACGGACAATCTGGAAAAGCTGATTGCTGAGCAGAAGGAAAAAGAGCGCCTGCAAAGCGAACTTGAGATCGCGCATGAAGTTCAAGCGCAGCTTTTTCCGCGGTCCAATGTGGGGACGAGCACGCTTGAATTGCATGGCATCTGCCGCCCGGCGCGCATCGTTAGCGGTGACTATTACGATTTTCTCTCCTATGGCCCGGAACAGGTGATGGTGGCGATGGGCGACATCAGCGGCAAAGGTATTTCAGCGGCACTGCTGATGGCCACAATCCATTCCGCAGTCAGGGCTTATGAGCAGGAGCAGCTTGTTTCTGTGGGCATGGCAGCGGCTTATGGCACCACTAGCAGGGTTGGGGCTTTTGAGGCCCGCATGGCGCCGCCTTCGCCGGCGCAGATGCTCTGGCTCTTAAACCGGCATTTGTTCCAAAGCACTCAACCAGAGAAATATGCCACGCTTTTCCTCGGTTTTTATGACGACGAGAAACACCGCCTGACATACGCCAATGCCGGTCACCTGCCG
>JASLFF010000453.1 GCA_030150795.1 Terriglobales bacterium
AAATTGCCGAGCGAATTCGCAACCAAGCGTTCAATGATCTTTTTGCGGTCATTTTCGGTTTCATGCTGGAGAAACTCGCGTCCCAGCATGGCGTTGAAGCCGGTATAGCGCTCCTCGATTTCGCCCTTCAGAGTTCCATCAGGCACGAGCGTGAGCTTGGCGCTGCGAAAGACCCCATTAGCCTCCGGAGGGCTCAGCGGCATGTGAATCAGCTCACCGCCCTGCTCACCCACCAGAAGCCCATAGTTGTCCTGCTCGTAATACGGAATCTGCCCGAAAGGCACCACGTCATTGGTGGGATCAAAGATTAGCAGGTGCCCGAGCTTGGGATGTTCATAGAGCGCAGGCAACGGCATGGAATAGCTTGCTTCGGGCAAGGCTATAGCCAGGATCATGTGATTGAATGCCCCGGGATTCGCCGGAGTCTTCCCAGTGACCACACCGCGGGTGGCATTCACAATAATGTAATAGGATTTCACGCCGATCTGGGCCAGCATGGCGCTGAACACGGTGGCCTTGTCTTTGCAATCGCCATAGCGGTGGGCAAAGATATCCGACGCGCTGTGCGGTTTGTAGCCGCCAACTCCGATTTCAATGGCCACATAGCGGACATCATGCTGGGCGAAGCCAGCCAGAGCCTTGATGCGCTGTATCAGCGGCATGCTGGCTGGCGCCAGCTCCTGGACTTTCTGCGACAGGGCGGGGCTTGCGCTGCGAACGTCGGAAGAAAGCCCGGTGTACCAAGTCCCGATGTCACTCCAGTTACGGAAGCTCTTGCCTGGGATCTTGTCGTTGAAGAAGGTAAATACAGCGCCTCCGGCCAGGCCCATGTGAGGCGGCTGCCGCGGCTCCTTTTCGATGCGTGGGATATCAGTAAGCTGCCACTGCACCGCGCCATTCTCCTCAATCGGCTTTTCTTCCTTGTGATTCATCCACTGCGACTGGAAGCGCCAACCTGAGGCGAGGTGCAGTTCGTAATGCGAGCGCTCAACCGGATCCGTTTCCTGAAAATACCAGGTGTCATGGAAGGTGTACGGATGCTCCGCCTCTTCGTACTCGAAGCCGACCACAGTGCCCACATCAGTTCCCGGAACGCGGAGGGCCTTGACCTTAGCGTCGGAATAGACCTCATAACTGCTGACGTTCGACTCGAAGACATCAGAGCCCTTGGTTTCGTACTCCTGGCCTTTGCTGGTGATGCTCCAACCGCGGAGATAGTTGACCTTGGAGTCGCCATTGTAAGAGCGGGCATAAGCGCCCTGGTCCCGCCCTTCGGGCCGCAGAATCCTGATCACGCGCCGGCCGTGGCGCACAATATCGCCATTCTCTTTTACCGTGGTAACGTTGTCATCCAGCAAAACAACAGCGTTTACGTCATCGGCGTAGCTCTTGGCCGGCTGTTTGGCCAAAGCGCGCAACCAGTCCGGGACCTCAGCCTGGGCAAGACCGGAAAGACAGATAAAGAGAGCAAGAAAAAAAACTGCGCTAATTGCTTTTTTGAGCACTGGTGCTGCCTCCATGCAGTACAGCCTGCTGTTCGTCGCCGGCCTGGACTTTACCAAAGAACGTTTTCAATTCTGAATATTTTTCCACTGGAAAAAAGATCCCGTTAAAGGCAAGCTGCCGTTGGCTGACAAATTTAATGCCGTCAAAATTGCTCACATTCTGGTATCGGGCAAAAGGCAGCTGAGCATCTTCCTTCTGTGGAATGCTCTCCAGCGTGAATCCATCTGGAACCTGCACGGTGAAAGCATCGTTATCGGTGAAAGGATACGGGAAATAGACTGGATACTTGCGCTGGCCATGAGCAAAGGACTGGTTCTCCTTTGATTGGAATAGAAAGGCCGGGATCAGGAACCGCTTGCCGGCCAGAGTAGCGTAATTCGGCACTTCTACATCAAAGCGCGCCGCCAGCGAAGTATCACTGTTTTCCCATCCTTGGGCCACGTCCATCTTCACCAGCGAGCCTGCGGGGAGCCACTGCTTAAGCTCGTCTTCCAGGTCTTTCTTGCGGCCGGCTTCATCGCGATCGATTCCGTCCAGGCGGTGTTCCAGAGCTTCCGCGCCCTTGAATTCGAGGACGACTTTACCTTTGAGGGTGCCATCTTCGCTCAGGGTCATATTCGCGTTTCGCCTGGTGACAGATTTGTCATAGCTCATGGAAGGCGCCTTGATAAATGTGCCGCCCTTCCGATCGAGCTTCAGCGCATCAATCTCGGTATGGTTCCAGCGGACGAAGCCATAGGGGCAAAAACGCGTGCCCGGCTCCAGATACATGTCCTTGCCATTGAGATTGACGGCGGCAATTACGCTGTCAATCTGGCGTTGTGAGGTCCAATCGCGGACAAAGAACCGGCGTCTGCGGTCGGGCACCATCACCGGAGAAGCGTCAAAACCGGCGGAGCGGGCCATAGCGACAAAGAGAAGAGTGAGGTCTTCGAAAGTGCCGTAACCATGTGCCAGGACATCTCCAACATTGTTGTTTCTCTGGATGTGCTCAGCCTTCCGTTCCTCAAGGGTACGGGGTCGTTCGAAAGTCAGATTGCGCAGTTGCTGCACGCGTTCATAGATTTTGTGCAGCTTCATGCCGGGCTCGGTCTCGCTACCAATGGCCTTGAGGGCAGCTTCTTTCACACCTCTATCCGCGCCCATATATCTTTCGTAGACCTCGTAATACCGCTTTCCTAAGTCAAGCCATTCCTTGTCGACGTCCGCTTTTCCCGGAGGGCCACTAAAGAAGATGACGCTGGGCTTGAAATTGTTCTCCGGCGGCATGAACTCTTCAGACTCAAACGGAGGGACATTGGTCAACTCCAGGCCGGTGTCGGCGCCGCTGTCACGGAGTTTTTCCTTGAAGTCTTTCATGTTGAGCATCACGTGGCTGATGCGCTCGCCGCCGGATTCAAACATGGGCCGGGTGGGGCTCTGGTAGCGCGTTCCCGTGTCGGGTTGGTAGTAGAGACTCTCTTTCACGGTGAACAGTTCGCTCTGAATGTCCCACGAATCGCGCACAGGAATCTTGAGATCGATAAGAACAGGTATGTTCAAGATGGTGCGATACTTGTATTCGATTATGCTGCCTACGCTCACCTCTGGCATGCTGAATGCTCTAGCGGAAAATTGATCCCCCTGCCCTTGAAGACTACCTTCTCGAACACCTTGCCATTGAATTCCACGATGGAACCGTCCGGCTTGATGGTGCGCGCCTTGAGGTCGCTGATCTCCTCCACAAAATCCCCGATCGTCAAAATGGGAATCTCTACATCTGCGTAGCTATTGCCGCCGGCGAGCGCCTTTTCATTCAGGATCTTAATACGCTCATAAAAGAAACAGGATGCCGTATTGTCATTGATGTACTGAGCGTGGTAAAGCCTTACCGCTGAGGCACCTTTGTTACCTGGCACCTCCTTGTATTGCAGGTCTTGCGGAGTAACAGGCAGCCAATCCTCTTTTTGTGCAAAGGAAGTAAGGGAAACTAGAAAACAAAGAACCAGCAGACAAGTTCGTACAATTTGCATCCTGGAAGACCTCAAGCAAAGTGATTTCCAAATGGCGCAATGGTCTTAGCACAAGGGGGGAAGTCAAAGATATACACGAAAATGGCCGATTTGACCAGAGTTCCACATCATCTAATAGGAAGTAATCTTGAACTTAAGGGCTTACCCCGCCTTGTTAAGGCGCATTGGAATGAGAATGTATCCCACTTTCCTGATTGGTGATGCCCGTTAACACTGCCTGCTGTTCGTCGCCCGCCTGGACCTTGCCAAAGAAATCTTTCACTTCAGGGTACAGTTCTAACTTGAAGAAAATGCCATTCACCTGCAATATCCTTTGGGTAACTAACTGTTTTCCATCAAACTGCGCAAGGTTCTGATAGCCCGCATAGCCTATGCGGACAGTTTGCGCCTGCGGCGTGTTTTCCAGGGTATAGCCCTCCGGGAGCTTGATGTTGACGCGATCCACTTCACCAAACGCGTAGGGAAAATACACAGGATATTTACGGTCCACATGCTTGAAAGCATCCATTTGTTTGGCCTGAAAGAGATAGGCCGGAACCAGAAAACGCTTGCCGGCAATAGAAGCGTACCCCGGCATGTCAACGCTGAAGGTTGCAGTGAGCGGACCGTCACTGGTTTCCCAGCCTTCCGATTTGGTCATCTTGATGATGGCCCCGGTGGGAAGCCAGCCTTGCAGTTCATCTTCCAGATCCTTCTTTTTCCCCGCTTCGTCGTCGTCGAGTTCGTCAAGGCGGTGCTCCAGCGCCTCACCGCCTTCAAACTTAACGGTGATTGTTCCCGTCAGATTGCCGCCGCTATCCAGAACCATTTCCGCATTTCGCCGCGTTGTGGCTTTGTCATACCCGGCGGAGGGCACGGTGATAAAAATCCCGCCCTTTTTATCCAGCTTGATCCCCTGGGTTGAAGTACGAATCCAGCGAAGGTACCCGTACGAGCAAAATTTGGTCCCGGGATCAAGATAAATATCTTTGCCCGCCAGATTGACGACAGCAATCTCTGTAGCAAGCTGTTGCGTTGAAAGCAGCCCTTTATCAAAAAACTTATTCATGCGATTGCTGATGCGCACAATCGAAGCATCGAATCCGGCAGAGCGGGCCAATGCTACGAAGAAGCGCGTTATATCGTCACGATAACCGGCGCCCCGCGCAACGACATCACCAGCATTCTAGTTGAACTTAAGTTTTTCCTTTTTTTGCTCCTGTTCGGTCCGTTCGCGCTCATAGGTCAGGTTCCTGATCTGCTGCGCGCGAGCGTAGAGCTTGCGCAGTTTCTGCTCAGGATCGGTTTCATTTCCAATGGCGTCCGCCGCAGCCTGGCTGATCTCCTTGCGATTGCCGATAAAATGTTCGGCTTCGTCATTCCATCTGCGTCCGGCATCCTGCCAGAACTTATCTGGAGTGGAATTTCCCGTGGTGATGTAAAAGAACCGCATTTGGGGCTTGATGTCATCTTCCGGCGGCATGTACCCTTCCGATTCGAAGGCCGGCATGTTCTCAAGTTCCAGTTCATACCCTTCGCCCTTTTGCAGCGGTTTGATGTTGTTTGGCATGTGCGAATACAAAGCTGCCACCCGATACCCGCCCTCAAGGCCCTCTATCTGGCCGGAAAATGCCTTCATGCGGAAGCTTTCTTTCACGGTATAAAGTGCATGCTGAATGGTCCAGGAGTTATTGCTAACAGTAACGTACCCTGGCGTGTCTACGTGGAATTTATACTCAATAATGCTGCCTACGTTGACCTCCGGCATGGTGAATGCTTTGGCCAAGACCTTCACGCCCCGCCCTTTGATGACAGTCTTTTGAAATGGCTTGCCGGTAAACTCCGTGATCCTGCCGTCCGGCTGTATGGTGCGCGCCTTGAGGCCGGAAATAGACCCTTCCGGCGGTACAATCAATTCCACGTCTGCGTGGCTCTTCCCCTTTTCATTCAATATCTTGATGCGAACGTAAAAAAATTCAGTCGCTTCCTGATCATTGATGAAATCGGCGTAATAGAGCTGGACGGCATCCGCCCCGGGATTGCCCGGGACCTGCTTCATCTCCAGGTCGTGCTGGGTAATGGGCTGCCAGTCTTCCTTTTGCGCCTGCGCGGGCGCAATGAAAACCGCCAAAAGAGCAACTGAAAACAATAACCGGATGGGACTCACAAACACCTCAGCACAGTTCAAGGGGGGATTGATTGCAAACTATATAACAAGAAAGGCAATCTGGCCAGAGTTTCTGGTTGTTCGGTAAACCTACCACCGAGGCACAGAGACACGGAGAAGAGCAGAAGAGAATTGCCAAAATTGCCAGGACTGCCAAAAATTTAAAATGAATACCAAAAACTACAAGTGTCTCAATTTGGCAGGGATTGTCTTTTTCCTCTCAAATCATTTTTGTTTTCCATGGGCAATGGAAGAGGAAAATAGCTTCAGTAGAATTCCCCGACGCGGCATGGTTAGAGGACGCCCTGCCGAGATATTCGGCTCGTCCTTAGTCCCATTCGCTTCCACGGACTCGCTCAAGAGGACAGGAGAAAAAAGGTTTCCAAGAGAATGCCCTGTACAGTATTGTGAGTGACACATCCCTCGGGATGCTTCGACTCTGCGCTCGTCCCTCAAGCGGAACTTGCGCGCCGCTCAGCACGACAGGGGGGAAACCTGGTCAAACTGGGACACTACCGCAGTTTCGGCAGTAGTTAAGTTTGCACGCAATTTGATGGCTGACGCGAGGCACCCGTCGAAAGCTTCTTATCGCTTGTAGAGATCGAAGAAATCGCGGGGACTTACTTTGAGAGCGCGTGCAAGCTGAAGGATATTATCAAGACAGATATTTTGTTTTCCGCGTTCCACTTCCCCGACGAAATTACGATTGACCTTTATCATGGCGCCCAGCTTTTCCTGGGACAGGTGCCGTTCCGTGCGCATGGCACGCAGACGTGCGCCGAAAGGTGAGCGGGAATCCACGGATTAGCATCTTGCGGCTTGCCATAAAAACTTTCTACACCGATATACAATGACATGTTATACATGTTATTGGCTCTGCCCGTCCAATGATCGTTAACGCGTTTGCTGGACCGAGGACGACGGCATTTATTGTTGCGGACATACCCACCTTTGGTGTCCGCGAAAGCGATGAACTGCCTTGTCCCCGGATGGCGGGAGCTTTATGCGAGCTAATGAAGCCTGAGACTTCCGCTCTCTTACGAATCGGGGAATTCATCAATTTTTCTCGAAGCGTTGCAAGAGATGGGCTGGAGTTGGCGCAATAAAGCTCAAGGAGGCGTGACCCGTCCCGCTAACGGTGAACGCCGATTCAGGAGCCGCCATGGAAGCGCGGAGAGTAAAAAGGCTCTCCGCGTTTTTTAAAACCTACCACGGAGTCACGGAGAAAACCCAAAGAACTTAACCGCAAAGAGCACGAAGGAACACAAAGAGATTGCCAGGATCGCCGGCAGTGATACCCAACGCGCCGATATCCCCAGCTCAATTCAGATTTTCCGCCTTTTCATTTTGTCCGCGTTGCAGAACTGCGTGGCCTTCGTCGCCTTTTTGGACCACGCTGAAAAAGTTCCTAAGCTCGTCATATTTTTCCGGCGGAAACTGAGTTCCGTTGAGATGAAATTGCCGGCCGGCAGTGAGTTGATAGCCCTCGACGGCAAAGGAAATTTCATATCCGGCGTAAGAAAGCCCTGCCTTGCGGCGATACGGGGACTCTTCCACTTCATAACCCTCCGGCAAGTCCACGGTAAGTTCATCCTCTTCAGCAAAGGGATAAGGAAAGCTGATAGGGTAGCGGCGGAATTGGCTGGTAAACATATTCTTCTGGAACGTAGAAAAAAAATATCCGGGCAACAACACGCGCTTCCCAACCGCAGAGGCGAAGCCGGGGATTTCAATCTTAAAGCGCGCTACCAGGGGACCGTCGATGGATTCCCAATCCCTGGCCTCTTGCAGCGTAACGATTGCGCCCTGCGGTAGCCATCCTTTGACTTCATCTTCCAGGCCTTTGCGACGACCGGCATCATCCTGATTGAGCGCATCCAATCGGTGCTCAAGGGCATCTTCTCCCTGAAACTCTACCGTGACTTCGCCGGTTAAGCTGCCATCCTGGCGCAACGCAACATGAGTGACTCGGCGCACCAGAGAAGTTTGTGGTTCCGGAGTGGTAATAAAACCGCCATTGATCCTGCTGAATTTAAGCGCACTGGTCCCGCTGTTGCGCCATGGCAGAAGCCCAAACGGGCAGAACCTTGTTCCCGGCTCCAGCACAAGGTCCTTGCCAGCAAAGCTGACCATAACGGCGCTGGCATCGAGCTGCCCCAACCAAAGGACAATTTTGTTAAAAGAACGCTCCTTGCGGTCCGATACGCCGAGAAGAGTGGCCTCAAAACCGGCGGCACGAGCCAATGCCGCAAACGTTGCATTGATCTCCCATGACGTGCCATATCCCCGCTCAAGAACTTCCTGCGCCGCGGCGTTCCGTTTGAGATGCTCCGCTTTTTCCTCGCGCGCTGTTCTCTCCCGTTCAAAACCAAGATTTCGGATTTGCTGGGCGCGCGCATACAGCCTGCGCAGCTTTTTTTCAGAATCCGTTTCGTCGCCGATAGCCTGCGCCGCCGCGTCGCGAATTTCGCGGGAGTTTCCGATGAATTTCTCTACATAATCGGCGACCGACTTCTGCGATTCATCCCAAAATCGTTCAGGAGAAGACATCTCATGGCCACCATAGTAGAACAGCACGACCGGACGGAAATCGTCTTCAGGCGGCATATATTCCTCAGTGAAGAACTTTGGAACATTTTGCAGTTCAAGCTCCATCAAATTTCCCTGTTTCTTTTCCAGCGCATTCGGATCGCTTTGGTTCAAATAGGAGTAAGAAACCTGCGATCTGGGGGCTATGTTGCTCCATTCCGAGGGCACCATTACGAGTCCCTGATAAGCGCGGAAGCGAAGATTTTCCCTGAGGGTGAACAAGTCTCCCTGCACCGGCCAAGCGGAGATGGGGCTGACGATGCCGCGAGGCAACGAGATGATATAGCGGTATTCGATGATGCTGCCTACCGTGACGTCCGGCAATGTGAATACCTGAGCCACAAACTTTATACCCCGGCTCTTGCTGATGACTTTTTCAAAAGGCTTGCCGGCAAAATCGATAATCGTCTGGTCTGGGTGAATGGTCCGAGCTGCGAGTTCCTTTAATGATTGTCCGGGCCTAATTTGAATCTCCACGTTGGACCGTTCCCGCCCCAATTCGTGAAGAATCCTGATGCGCTTATAAACAGAGATGAGCTTGGAATCGTCGTCCTGGTAATAGCTCATGTAGAGCTGAATGGCATCTGCGCCTGGATCATTCGGCACTTCATTGATCGAGAAATCCTGCTGGGTGATGGGCAGCCATCCTGCCGGATACTCCTTGTCTTTATTTTTGGCGAAAAGATTGGCCCCTGAGAGCAGGAGCAGCAGCAAGACAATGACCCGATTCCATGACATGAAAAACCTTCTCCATCAAAAAAGGAAAAATGCGACGCGATGAGTGTGAGTGCGGAGAATATATATCGGGAGACCAGATCAATTCCAGAGTTTTCTCAGCGCGAAAGAGGCCACCTTTTTGAACTCATGCGGCAAAAACAAAACCGGCCAGCCCGAAGCCGACCGGCGATAGTGATTGCAAGAAAGACCTATTTTGGCGGTTGCTGCGCCGGAGCAGTGGGTTCCTGGAGAGCAGTCTTGTTGGGAGTGGTCCCCGGAACGTTGGGCTCTGTTTTGATTTGTCCGGTAACGGCCTCATCGATTTTGATGTTATAGCGATCAAGCGTCTGTGCCGTGTCTCTATCAAGCTGAACGCGCGCCTTGGCATAATTTGTCATGGCGCTGACCAGAGTGGATTCTGACGCGGCAAGATCGCGCTCATCCTGCAATACAGCAAGATAAGTGGAAGCGCCGAGATTATATTTCTTCTGTTCAGCATCAAGGGTCTGGGCAGCAAGGTCACGGGCCTTTTGCGCCGCCACCACACTGGCACGATTGTTTTCCAGCGTGAAAACATCATTGCGAATACCGATAGTAATGGTATTTTCCACGGTCTTAAGCGATAGCTGCGATTGCCGATACTCCAACATCGCGCGCACCTGGGTTGCCTGAGCAACGCGATTGCCCAACGGAATCTGGATATTGATGGCCACGCCTTTATCCGGTCCCGTGGAGTTGAAGAGGTTGCCAAAAGCATCAGTAAACCCGCTGGGTGGAATAGTTCCCGGAGGAGTGCAATTGGTTGTTATACCCGGAGGGCACGTACCCAGAGGATTCTGCAAGCCCCCCAGTCCTGAAGCCCCGTAAAATGCGACTAAATCCACCACGGGCAGCAGGCCGTTATTGACGCCTTTAATGTTGATCTGATTGTTCTGCAACGTAATCCTTTGCTGCTTGTAGTCAGGACGATTGGCAAATGCCATCTGGATCAACTGGTCCACCGGAGGTAGATTTTCCTCGTCGGGAATTTGTACCGTGTCCGTGGGGACCACCTCTGCTTGCACCAGAGCGGAGTTGCTGGGCAAGGTACGAGTGAGAGCATTCTTCATCACCAATTGCTGAAGCTGAAGGTTTGTCTTGGAGGCGATCAGCGCCTGCTCAGCCGATGCAACGGAACTTTGTGCGCGAACAACGTCGAGAGGCGCGAGCGTGCCGATTTCGACCTGTTTCTGGTTGTCAGAAAGGGTCTTTTGCGCCAGAGCCAGCGAACGTTCATTCACACGGAAAGCCTCGAACGCATTGACCAAGTCCCAATAAATATTTTCAATCTGGCTCACCGTAGAAATTACCTGCAGACGGAAAGCTTCTTCAGCAATTTTCTTGTTGTTTTGAGCTGTACGCAGCAGACGCAAGTTCAAGCCGCGTCCGAATCCCTGAAGCAAATGCTGGCGGATCGAGGCGCGGAAGTTGCTGTTAAGCACAGGATTGAAAGTCTGTGCACTGCCGTTCGAAGACTGTCTCTGATTGTTGAACGAAACAGTAAGAGCTGTGCCGGGAGAAAACCCCTGAAAATAGCTGAGGTCGCCTACAGTGTTGTGGGCTGTCGAAGTAGGGATGGTGGCGCCGGAACCACTCAGACCGTTCAGCAAACCGAAATTCGTTGGAGAAGAAACTTGCTCAAGCGAAAACGTACCGCTAATCACTGGATCAAAGCTATCCGGTTGCGGCCCGGCGCCGCTGGTGCTGCCAACGAAACCGCCGGCTCCCACGCCCGCGCCGCCTGCACCGGCCGTGGTCCCACCGGCACCCGCGCCACTGATCCCTGATCCAACGCCCCCTTGCCCCCCGCCGGGCGTATTGGAAACAACGCCTGAGTTTACGCCCAGGAAAGAACCGCCGGCCTTGGTGCGCAGAATGTCCGTATCGGCAATTGGGAGGTTATAACGCGCCACTGCGATATCGAGGTTATCTGCCAGAGCGATGGCAATCGCGTCATTCAATGACAGCATCAGCTTGGCGTTCTGGATCAGCTGCTCGATCTTCGGAGCATTCGTAAACGACGGCGGCGCTACATCGCGTGGAACGTAGCGCGCAAACGGGTTTGGCAGCAGAGGCGCGGGTTTGGAATAGTCCTCGTGCGTGGGTTGCGGCAGGTCTTTGACGGGCGGCGCTTCGGGCAGCGGGGCTACGCCTGACTGCGACTGGCCGCCTTGCTGGTGTGCCGGCGTCGCCGATTGCTGGCCTCCGCTTGCATCCTGCGCTGAACTGCCAGACGGCTGGCTTCCGCTCTGCGCCGCACTTCCCGATTGCTGCGGCGTCGCCTGCATTGCCAGGCCAGTATTTGTTTGTTGCGCCACCGCCGGGAAAGTCAATAGACATACTACTGACACTACTTTTCTTACGACATCACTGCGGATAAATCCTACAGACATTCTTTTTCTCCAGATCTTTTTATACTGGCTGATTGGT
>JASLFF010000459.1 GCA_030150795.1 Terriglobales bacterium
GCCAATCAGAACAAACGAAAGAGCCAGAGGCATGTGCCGCTCTTTGCGCGTCACTATAAAGTTGACTTGCGTGCCGCGGAACAGCAGAAGCACACACGCAGCCAGCGGCCAGCGCAGATCAAGCATGTAATGATTTGTGAAAAAGTTCGCGTAGATGGCGGCACACAAGCCAACCGCCAGGGGAAAAGGCGGGAAAGCCGTCAGCCTGACTTGCATCAACCGCCACGCCTGCATGATATAGCTGGCAACTGAGGCGTACATGAATCCGCTATAAAGCGGCACAGTCCTGATGTGAAAAAAGGCCTGCTCGGGGTAGCTCCATGACCGGATCGAGGGCGATGTCTTGAACAACTCAAGACCCATCCCAATCAAATGGAACACTGAAAGTACCGCCACCTCACGCCAGTTCTCCAGCCGCACGGCAACCAGCACAATCTGAATGGCGATTGCGCTCAAAAAAAGGAAGTCATAGCGCCCAAGACCGGGAATGTGAACGTGGCCGGAGATCGCCAGAAGAAACAGGAAAGATCCCGCAAAGACACAGGCAGCCGCCTGCTTGAAACCAAAAATTAGAAACTCATAGATACCTACCCCAAATCGATGACCAAAAGATGCGCGTGAATGAGCGTTCCAGAGATAGAGTGAGGCAGCAGGGAAGATGCATTAGACAGATACTTTTGCGAGATTCGGTTTAAGCAAGCTAACGACTTCCGCAAAAAACTTTTCGAGCGTTCTAACAGGGATGACATGTTTCTTGTCCCATAAAAAATAAACCCAGTTCCCCTCCCTCTTTACCTCAAGGCTCCAATAATCATCAGCATCACATTCGAACCGTTCAGAAGCGGGAAACTGTACGGCAATGATGGAATGCCAATAAATGCCACGCCCTCCGTTTCCTGGACGAATCTGAGAAGTGATGCGCATTCCCTGTTCAAAGTACGTGAAAGCAATTCCTTCGATCGTGCCGGTCATGACCATCGCTGCAGAGTAAGCATCATAACTGGGCCAAAACTTCCTTCTGAAGACATCGGTCGAGAACGGCGCAACATTGCTTTCGGCATAAGCCGTGAGAGTATAGCCGTGGGAATCAGCAAATTTCTTCAGCCGCCGCCAGCGTATATTGCCAAAGAAAAAGTCACTCACCTTTAGAAGGCCGATGAGCACTGCGCCGGTCAGCAGAAGGACTGCGAAGTTTTCCAAATTAGAGCTCACGGGCGTTATTATCCGGGCAAAACTTTATTACTTCTGAATTATTTTTTACGGTGTGGGTGCGATTGTCTGTCAATCCGTCTATTCAAATAATCATTTACCTTGAGCAAGCCAGAGCGCAAAACCGAAGTAGAATTATTCGTGGTTGCCTCTCCAATACGTCTGTTGGCCCTGGATATTGACGGCACGCTGACTGATCCGAGTTTTCAGGTGCCCGCCCGCAATATTGCTGCGCTGCGTGCAGCGCATGAAGCCGGCATCGAAATCATCCTGGCCACCGGACGCCGCCATGACTATGCCCTGCCCATAGCCCGGGAACTCGGCTTTCCTATCTGGCTTATCAGCTCCAACGGAGCGCTGATCAGATCAAGCGACAGCGAGACGTTTTTTACCGATCATCTGCCCGCAAGAACCGCCCTTGAGCTCATTCAATATATGGACGAATTCCGCGGGCATGCGGTGCTCACATTTGATCGCCCAGCCAATACCCCGGGCAATGATTCATTGGTGCTGGAAAGCGCCGACGAGTTGAACAGGACCGTTTCGCGCTGGCTTGAGGTGAATCGGCCTTATATCAAGTTTGTATCGCCGCTGGAAGACGCCTTGACGGAGGATCCCTTGCAGGCGATGTATTGCGGTCGGGTGGGAGTAATGGAGCGCCTGCAAAAGCGGCTCAGCCAGGCTGATTTTCTGGACAAAATTACCATCATGCGGACCCAATATGACCATCGCGACCTGTGCATTCTGGACATCCTGAATCGAGAATGTTCCAAAGGTCACGCTTTAAAGCGATGGGCCGAAGAGCGCGGGGTGAAGCGAGAGCAGATCATGGCCATTAGCGATAATCATAATGACCTGGAAATGCTTGAATTTGCAGGGGTTGCGGTTGTAATGGAAAATGCATCCAATGAACTAAAGCGGAGCGGCTGGATGGTAACCGGCAGTAACTCGGAAAGCGGCGTGGCCCAGGCCGTGGAGCAGCTTTTGGGGCTGGCTTTCAGCGGCTAATTGGGCGAGAATAGAGATTCTTGCGTTCGATATGAGATTTTCAAGGACACTAACGGTCGCAGCGGTTCTGGTGCTGGCACAAATGTCTGCTTTTGCCGGCCAGATTGCCGTCCTGCGGAACGGGTTCTCCATCCATTTTGATCGCAAAGAGCAAAGCGCCAAATCCACACGGCTTTTTACCTCTACCGGCTATCTCGATATCGCCACCGAGCAGATTACGTCGTTTGAAGAGGATGAGACCCCGGTGGTGCCAGAACCTCCTCCCGCCGCAGTCCCAGCGCAGCCAGCCAGCCAGCTTTTGGCGAATAAGCCCGCAGTAACTCAGCCTTTGGCAAAGCCGCTTCTGCCGACGCCAGTAACCGGCAATTTGACGGCGCCGCCCAGCGTGGCAACGCAGGCCTTTGATCTGGATCAGGTGGTGCGGGAAGCCAGCAGCAGGAATCGACTTGATCCTGATTTTGTGAGGAGCGTAATCAGCGCAGAGAGCAACTTCAAGGTCCATGCGGTCTCGAAAAAAGGCGCTCTTGGGCTGATGCAGCTTATGCCCTCCAC
>JASLFF010000484.1 GCA_030150795.1 Terriglobales bacterium
ACATCCAGTTCCGAATCCCTGCTTCCCGGTGAACGACACCTTCGTCAACGGCCACACGCTTTCCAATGTTGCCACTCCGAATCTCCGGCAGGATTGGCGGTTCGCCACCAATCGCAATGCCATGGACGGCAGCGATAACAACTGCATCAGTACCGATCCCAACGTGTGCGGCAGCGTCAACGATAGCCCGTTCGGCTATTTCTGCGATGATCTGCTGGGCATGTGGATCCTCACCTATTTCTGGTTCCTGCAACCGCCGAACACCACCGATCCGGTCTGCGGTCCTATATTCAAAGCCATCGGTAATGCCAACGGATTTAGTCCGGATGGATTCCCGATCATATTGACTGCTCACGAACTCAACGACGAGCTTGAGGCCAATAACTGCGGAGCGGAAGGCCAGGAAGATCCGGGTGGCACTGATGGCGGTGCGGCTTGGCTCGTCTGTCCCGCGATTCCCGACCCACGCAACGGTGCCATAACCAGCGATGCGTTCCTGGATGTGGTTCGCAACAGGAACGGCAACGCGATCGATACGTTCCTGCTCAATCAATTCAGCTGCCTGCAGAAGGGTGGAAAGTTCTGCTTTGAGTCTGCTCCAGGGCAGTAAAACCGAAGAAACTTGGGCACTCGCCCTCTATGCCCCTGGCTGGCAAGTCCAGCCAGGGGTGATTTTTCTAATGCATTGGATCATAATGTCTTGGCCAAACAGGGTATCCAGATGATCAGGCCTGCGGGCAGCAAAACCTCTCGTCGCAATTTTCTTAAATTAGCGGCTGGCACGGCCGCACTCGGTCCTTTCTTCCTTTTTTCACCCCACGCTCTCGCCAGCCAAAAGACGCTCAGGATCGCCAAATGGGCGCACTTCCTCCCCGAATTTGATCAATGGTTTGTGAACGTCGTCGCCAACGATTGGGGCACTCAGAACAATACCAAGGTGACAGTGGACCTCATTCCGGTAGAGGAAATTCGTGATCGCGCATTCGCCGAGGTCAAAGCCGGAAAAGGGCATGACATATTCATCTTTCCCTGGTCCCCAGCCGAGTACAGCCAGCACGTGATCGATCATGGTGGCATCTATCAGACGATCGCTTCCAAATACGGGGCTATCCAACAGCTCGCGTTCCGCTCCACCTTAAACCCCAAAACAAAGAAATACTTTGCCTTTGCTGATTTTTGGATGCCTTCCCCGCTGCATTTCTTTCAGGACTATTGGGCTCAGGTTGGCATGCCCTTGGGGCCGGTGCATTATACCGGTCTGTTTGACGGGGCCAAGAAGCTGCGCGATAAGCTCGGCATCCCCTGCGGTCTGGCGTTCAGCCCAACCTTGGAAGGCAATGTCACGCTGCATACCATCCTTTACACCCACCGTGCGTGGGTTCTAGATGCGGCTGGAAACGTAATCTTTAACAAGAATGCCTTTACGGTGCATGCTCTCAAGTACATTCAGCTTCTCTATCAAGAGTCGGGTGCTCCAGAGCAGCTCACCTGGGGGAGCGGCGGCAACGTGCGCGCCATGGTGGGACATAAGACCTCCACCACCATCAATGCCATCAGCCTGCTGCGCGCAACCGAGAAACAAAGCCCGGACGTGGCCAGGAAGATGTGGCTCCAGCCGCCCTTGATGGGCGCCAGTGGAATGGGAGTCACCGGGCTGCCTCACGTCACTAATTGCTCGGTGGTGTGGAACTTCAGCCAGAATCAGGCTGGAGCCAGTAAGTTCCTTGCGGATATGGTGGACACTTCCAGGACTGGCTATGAGAAAAGTCTGGGCTGTAATTTTCCCATCTACCCAAAGACAGTCCCGAATTTAGTCGTTCGTCTGCAAAAGGATCCCCAGGCTGATCCCCCAGACAAGTACATGGCCCTCAAGGATGCGCTGCATTGGACGCCCAATCTCGGTGTGCCGGGAGTTGCGACCCCGGCCTATATGGAGATTTTTAACACTTCTGTAGTTCCCAAAATGGTGGCGCGGGTACTCAAGGGGGATCAGACTGCCGAAGAAGCCGCAGCATCGGGAGCGGCGGAAATGCAGAGAATCGCCGACAAGTGGAAGCAGATCGTTGCATAACAGATTAGTGGATGATATTGCGTCATCAGATGAACTTGAGGCTAATGAAAGCGGACGAAAGCGACCCGCGAAAGAAGCAAAAGTTCTGGGAGGCACGCCTATGAGCAGACAGAAGATCACATTCATGTTTCTGGTAATGGTTCTGGTAACGTCCGTATTTGCTCTGCCGACGGTTACTGCACCTCACAAATCGCCCGAGTTCGCCATTGCCGACTCTTCGGGGAAGACCACTCAGCTTTCCAGTTTCAAAGGCAAAGTGGTGGTCATGGAATTTCTCTTCATCAAATCCGAGCATTGCATGCGCGTGGCCGCGACGCTGAACAAGCTAAACAATGAGCTGGGTCCGCGCGGCTTCCAGGCGGTCGGCATCGCCTTTGATCCGCCGAACACCCCGGGCAACGGTGCGCAGCTTTTACCAGCCGTGGTGAATTATCTCAAGCTCACCTATCCTCTGGGTTATGCGACTAAGATCGACGTGGACAATTATCTGGGCCGCAGCGGCAATGAAATTCTTAACATACCGCAGGTTGTAGTCATTGACCGCGCTGGGATGATTCGGGCCACCAGCGGCGGACGCGGCGGCGATCCGACTTTGGAAGATGAAAACTCCCTGCGCACCCTTATCAACGGATTACTGAATGAAGGGGCATCCCCCGGCATCATAAAGAAATAGAGTCGGGTATACATTATTGCGGCAGGCATCAGTGAGAAAAAACCGAGCGCCACAACAGTCGCCAGCCGTGGCGCTTTGTGGTTAAGCAACCTGAGAGCTTCTTTGCTCCAGGCGCAGGAATTCGAGCAGTTCCTGATTAATCTGGTCTTTAAGCGTGGAACAAAGTCCGTGCGGCGCGCCCGGATAGATTTTTAAGGTTGCGCCTTTCACAATTTTCGATGACAGCATGGCCGAAGCCCCGATCGGCACAATCTGATCGTCATCTCCATGAATGATAAGCGTGGGCACGTCAAACCTCTTGAGGTTCTCAGTGAAGTCCGTTTCTGAAAATGCCTTAATGCAC
>JASLFF010000488.1 GCA_030150795.1 Terriglobales bacterium
CCCAATCAAAAGGCACCATCAAGAGTGTGCAGGGCTTACTCAGGCATTCCCGAACAAGCACCACAACAGATATTTATATGCAAGAAATCCCAGAAGATACTAGGACAACAATCAACGCAATTAGCCGAGAACTGCGCATGCAGTAAGTCTGGATCGGGAACGGGATCAATTCTGGACTTCAGTATTGAAGTTCCTCCACATCCAACGACACTCATCGCTTCAAGTACATGAAGCTCCATCCGAAAACCATTGAACCCCCGCTCAACACACCCCTTGGAACTGAGTGACAACAAAATCAAATTTTCAACTCAGTAACCTCTTCCATGCCATGGAAGAAGTCAATCAACTAGGGGACTTCCCATGATCTCTGGTTTGTTTGTGGAGACCTCTGGTTTGCGGCGGTGTGGTGGAGCTGAATAAGTGTAAGGAAAGATATGATGCGACGGAGCATGAATGTAACACAACAACAACTCAGAGCAGAGCAGAGTGAAGAACGTGCAAGAGATTTAGAACACGCTTTAAATCTTCTCGCCAATGAAATAGTTATTTGGTTTGCATCTTACGCAGACATAAACAATACAGTGCACAAGTTCGGCGTTGGAGTGGCCATGAACGTGCCGATTGAGCAAAATCTAGTCAATCTTTTTCGGGATTCGCCGGCCGATATTGAAGATCGACCGATTGTATTTTGGAGTAGTCAGTTTGAAAACAAACATATATTTATAAACGCTTATAGTCTCGAAAAATTTAAAGAGTTGCCGCAAGCACTTGATAATGAAGATGAACCGGACCTGGAACGCATTCTCCAGAATGTTTTTAGCGGAGGTTGACGATGTAGTCACATCGTACATCCGAAAGCGGCGTCCAATTAACTCAATATCCTGATACGCTCGTGCATTTTATGCAACCTATTAGCAAAAACGATGTCCAACAGCTAAATGCGGGAGCTGTTCTGTCCCGGTTACTCTAATTCATGATTGTCCCACGCTAGTCTGATCTCACCATCGGGTTGTGCATACGGCTTCCGACTGCGGGATCTGACAGCCGCCTTATCGTTAGCAGATGTAGCCGCTCGTTAACGGTTATGCGATGCAATAACCTCGCATTTTCGCGAAGATGGCCGTCTGAACGCAGTTGTATTTTATTGCAAAGAGTGGAAGTTTTATCAGCCGGCTTTCCGCAATCGCCGGTGCACGCGGTGGGCAACGCTCTCGGGAATACGCAGTGTAGTGTAAGCGCGTTTCCTCCGGCCACTAGTGCGTTCCCGCTGGCCTATCTCGATGACATCAGGCTCGTTGCCAAATAACCGCCGAATGGTCCTCGGACTTAGCTTCCACAATTCGCAGAGGTCCTGCACCGAGTAATGCTTTTCGGTGCTTCTGTCGTCCTCACCTGGCGCCGTCTGGCCGGTCGGTAGTCGATGAATGCTGACCATGTGCAGAATCTAGAACAGGAAAAAAGTTGGGGCAAAACCGCTTGTCGCAACGGAGCCCGGGAACTCACTGGATTCGCTCGGTGAGCGATTTCGGTGCCCCGGCAGAGCCATCCGAGGGCGACATTTTTCTCGAGTGAACCTCACTTGAGGTTTGGTCGTTCCAGGCGCGTTTTACTGCATGGGTGAGCTGGAGCTGCCGCGCCTTACAGAATGGGGCGTAGTGCTCTTCGGTAATTTTGACGGAGGAGTGCCCGAGCAGTTGCGAGACCTGATCCATCGTGTTTCCCGCCAATAAGAGCTCGACCGCAAACGTGTCGCGAAACATATGGGCATGGCAGCGTTTGGGCAATCCGTCTTCCCCGCAAATATCGGCCAGCTTGAACAGCTTCCAATACGAACGTTCGTAGCCTTTTCGTGCGCTGCGCGGGTCGCCATGGCCGGACCAGAAGAAATACTTGGGATTGTCGTTGGGTAGCTCGCGCAGTTGCTCGGCCACCTCGGGTGGAATGACGACATAGACGGGCACATCCGTCTTGGCGCGATAGAGAAAGATCTGGTCATCGCCGTCGGCACTTTTGCTGAGCCGCGTCCGTTCCAGCGTCACCGCATCCAGGATGGCGAGGCCAGACCAGCGCATCAACAAGGTGAGCACGCGCATTTTGGTTCCCCGCTCCTTGCAGCCGGGTCCGTTGTAGGTGTAGTGGAAGCTGGCGGCGACGATCTTTTCAAATTCCTGCGGGCGGAAGTAGTCGGTCGGTTTGCTCTTCTTTGCTTTCGGCTTCTTCATGTCTTTCATCGGATTGGCGCGCAGGTATTGTTGTTGAACGCAAAAGGCTAAAAATGAATGCAACATTTCGTGCTTGCGGCGAGTGGTATTCGGGGAATTGCCCCAGCTGGCGCGTAGCGCCGTCAGGTGCGGAGGGCGTAGTTGCTTGAACTCTCGCACGTGCTCTTTCCCCAAAAATGGGACCATCTCCGTTCGAGCACGGTGCGGTACTTGCGCAGTGTTTCGGCTTCGAGACCGCGGGCCTTTTGATCTCCCCGAAACAGCTTGACCGCCTCTTCGATCGAGGGTGGTTCTACCCGGGGTCCGCCATCGGGATCGCATTCTTCCTGCATCCGCCGGGCGATCTTTTCCGCCTGCTCCCAACTGCCGGTCTTGGCCGTCTGGCGGACATATTGGTCATTGGGCAGGGTTCCCTGGATCCATTTCGGGCAATGCAGCGGCGCCAGTTGATGTCGTCGCGGTGGTCACAATTTTTGAGGTGTCGGCAGTAAACGCTAAGCATCGGCTCTCCACGTCAGTCGTGAATTACGGCGACGTTAGTGGAGGGGCAAGATTCGCGCCAATCGGGAGGTCGCGAACTCGGCCTCGGTTGTACACAGCTTGTACACAGCCGAAAGACGATCAAAAAAGGGCATTTTTACTGGGTTTTCAAATGGTGGCCAGGGACGGAATCGAACCGCCGACGCCAGCCTTTTCAGGGCTGCGCTCTACCAACTGAGCTACCTGGCCATTTCGGGTGGGTTACATACATACGTGCATCTTCGGTGGGACCGGCTGAAGATTATGTGCGTACGGAACGTTTTCGATTATAACAACCCCGCTGAATTCCCTCAAACCAAAATCCCGGCGGGCGAATAGCGAGTCGCGTCATCTTCAATATACAGCCCGATTTTGCGCCGTCTGCTTTGCCGCGAGTGAAAAACGCGGTTCGCCGGGAGCGCCATGCAGGATTCGCTGGCTCAGGTACTCTCCCAGCGCGGGGCCATGTTTGAAGCCGTGTCCGGAACCTCCGCCCGCGATCCAGACATTCTCGAACTCAGGATGGCGGTCGATCAGGAAATCGCCGTTCCAGGTATTTTCATATTGGCATACGCGCGTTTCGACAATAGGCGCGTGCTCCAACGCGGGTATATGTTCCCGCAAATATTTCCGCAAGCGATCAACGGAAGATTCTGCTACCACACGCGTACCTGTGTCCGGATTGAAGCGCTCACCGTGTAGGTCAAAAGCTATCTTAAATCCGCGTCCCTCAATATCAGGTAGTGCATAAGGCAGTCCTGGATGGGTACGATGCAGCCACACCGGCATCCTGGGCGGTCGAAAATCCGCGCTACCCGACGGCGCTCCTAGAAAAAATACTTCCTGCCTCGTTGGAAATATCCGATCGCCCAATAGCTCAGGAAAAATCTTGGGTAGCCACGGGCCGCAACAGAAGACGAACGTTCCCGCAGAAATCGACTCACCCGTGCCGGTTTTGATCTGCGCCAGCTTTCCATGGCCGGAAGGCGCTTCTACGGCTATTGGCAGATATTCCACGCCACTCCCAACCAACTCTTTCACAAGCGTTTGGACCGCCTCGCGAGCCAGCAGAAGTCCGCTATTCGGCTCCAGCACGCCCCATGTGACATTGTGGAAACGGAGTTGCGGCCAGCGCCGCGCAATATCTTCAGCCGTGAGTTCTTCGCGCTCGACTCCAGCCTGTGCCAGCACGCTACACAAACTTTTTAAATATGCATCGTCGGCATTGCTCAGCCAGAGCACGCCGGTCTGGCGGAAAATTTCTCGCCCGACGCGTGCGGCAAAGTCGCACCATAGCGGCAATGATCGCTTAGCCCAGCGCGTGTAAAGCTCATCTGGGCCGTATCCCATGCGGATCACGCGCGTTTCGCCGCCAGAGCTAGCGCGGCTATTGGCTGGTCCATAGGCATCCAGCAGGACAACGGATGCGCCGCTGCGGCGTAGGAAGTGCGTTGTCCATGCGCCAAAAGTACCCGCGCCGACAATGGCAAAATCGTATGTTTTGTTCGTCATTTTGTGATGGCTGCTAATTGCTACTTTGCGGTGCCGGCCCTATAGACAAGCTGCGCCGTCACCAAGTCTTCCAGTGCGCAACCCACGCTCTTAAACAATGTAATTGACTCCGCATTCGTGCGCGCCGTTTTTTTACCGGCGGCAATTTCGTGCAGATCGCCAATGATATGCGAACGATCGATAACCTTATTTTTAATGGGTATAAGCAAGTCCCCGGCTTCCTGAAGCGCGCCATCATAAGAATCCACCACTACGCGAGCACGCTTCACTGTAGTGTCATCAACCTCGCGTGTCTCGGGTTGAAACGCTCCTACTAAATTGAGGTGGGAGCCCGGACGCAGCCAATCACCGTCGAATAATGGCGTTGGCGATGTAGTGCAGGTGCAGATCACATCCGACTCTCTCGCCAAAGTCTCGGCATTCGTCGGCTCAATATGAATGCCCAATTCACTCTTCATTTTTTCGCAAAATGCCGAAACGTCAGAGCGTCCCGATCCGCAAACCAGAAATCGCCTGAACTTCCGAACATGCGGAAGGGCCGCAAAATGCGCCCTCGACTGTCTGCCGTTGCCAAAGATACCAAGGGTTGTCACATCCTTGCGTGCAAGCAGGTCGGTTGCAACAGCGCAGGTCGCGGCAGTCCGCACGTCCGTAAGATATTCCGCTTCCATTCTCGCCAGAGTGATGCCCGTCTGAGGATCAAGCAGTTCGTAAACAGCCCGCACGCCCGCTTTCTCACTGACGCTCACAAGCTTTACCCCGGCGGCTGGCAGCGCACTGTCATAGCAGGGCATGATCAGCAAAATCGCATGATCCATCTTCAGCGCGGTCCGCACCGGCATATGGAGTTCAGCAAAGTCCCGGGAAAATGCTTCCCTGATGACGCGAATCACGTCGTCAATGTTGATGGCATGGCGGACTTGGTCTTCTGAATAGACACGCATAGACCGAAATTTACTTCTTTCGCTTCCCTGCCCGGGCCAGAATGCGCCGTACTTTTTTGGGGGACACCGACAGCCGTTTGGCCACGCGTGCAACTTTCCTGTCTTCTTTTTCCCAGACTTTTGGAATCACGATTTCCGCAAACTGCTCGGTCAATTCCTGAAATGTCTCCTCACCGGTGATTCCCTGTGACCACGCGCGCAACAGCGGATCGATACTGCCTTTGGGCATCACTTTCTGTTTCAAGAGCTGAAGTTCCTCCCAAAGATCGTCATAGTCCACCGCCTTCAAAAATGAGCTGGCGAGTTCGCAACAGCGCTTGGCATCCTCCGTGTCATGGATGGCTGGATGGCAAGCCGTGAGACCGCGCCAGATGTAAGCCCGCGCCAGCAGACGATGGTTTTGCGTGTGCTTGGCTGCTTCCACCGCTTCGCGGGCATAATCGCGGGCGGCCTGCGCGTGCTCCCAGGTATGCGTACTACCTTCAATCTCTTCTTCCAGTTTCCCGTTTTCCACTTCACACTGTAAAAGTCGCGCGCGGGCCATCAGAATGGAATCATTGACTTGTTTGCCCAGCTCAAATGCCTGCGTGGCCTGTGCGCTGGCATTATCAAGATCGCCCACATCAAGGTAGAGCAGACCGCGATTTTCCAGCACGCTGCCAATCCCGTGATGATGGTTGTGGTGGCGATAAATATTTTCCGCCAGGTCAAGATTGGCAAAAGCTTTGGCGCGCAGTTCTTCATGCTGCCGCAACTGTGTTTGTTTCTGGTCGCGAGTGGCAACGGTCTTGGCGCCCTGGCGGCGTTCTCTTTCCGCATCAATCTGCTTGGCCATTTGGACCGCCACCAGTCTCTGCACATATGCAATGTTGGTAAGCGTCCTGGCCAGGTTCCTGTGCTGCGGGTTCGTTTTCTGGAAATGCTCAATGGCGCGAGAAAAGAATTTCAGGGCTTCCTGGTAGTGTCCCTGGCGTCGCACCATACGGCCATGCGCCGAGTAAATATTGCCCAGGGTAATGTGATCATCGCTGTTGCGCAGGGCTGCTTCGGCCTGATCAAGTATGCGCTCCGCATCGCGGTATTGACCTTTCTGGAACAGCAGCCAGCTTTCCAGGACGCGCATGACCGCAGCCATATTGGGGAAGCCAAGCACCTGCGCCAGTTCGCGTCCGACTCCGGCGCGTTTCAGCGCCTCATCATACTCGCCCTTCTTGCGATGGCAACGGGCGTTCCAAAAGTGTGCGATGGCAACCACTTCCTTGTCTTCCACTTCATCCTGCATGGAAAGCACAAGATCGAATTGCCGCAAAGCTTCGTCAGGATTGTCACGCAGGAGCGAAAGCAGACCTTCAGCCATCCGAAGTTGAAGATAGTCACCGACGGAGAGACGCCCGCGCTTTTCCCGCGGAAAACGCGCCAGCACTTGCTCAATCAAGGCCGGCTCGCCATAACCGACATCGACCCACTGAGCGAGACAACCGACAAAAGCAGCTGAATTCGGCTGCTCCGGGCCGACATG
>JASLFF010000777.1 GCA_030150795.1 Terriglobales bacterium
TGCTGGACCTCTCTCAGGTCACATTCATTGACAGCACCGGGCTGGGCGCACTGCTTTCCGTTTGGACCGCCGCGCAAAGACGCGCGGTTGATTTGGAGATTACTAACCTCAGTCCACGCGTGGAAAAGCTTGTGAACCTGACGAAGCTGGACCAGGTTTTCAACAAAATGAAAGGGCTCTTCGGCTCGAAGTAGCTCTGTTTTCAGGAAACATTTTTCTTCTCAGCTATTCGCTGGTGAAGTAATCCACCGCTACAGGACTTTCAAACAACGAATGATCGCGCGTAACAATCGGTGATGCATGTTTTGGTAACGATGAAGTTGCTATGCGGCCTGCCTGAACTCCGCCTGGCTGCCGCGATGTTTGCCAATCACACCCAGGGCCAGAGGAATGGTAGTGAGCCCGCCCACCAGGGCCAGGCACAATCCAGCCGCTTTGCGCTGATCGTTATTCAGGCGCGTAGAAACCAATAAGCCAATACCGGCGCCCAGCACCACGCGGGTTCCAGCGATAAGGATGATGTCAGCTATAGTAAGTTTCGTCTCAGTCATTGGTAACCTCATTCCGCATATTTCTGCAGACACTTATTTCGATGCCCGCCATGTTCCCAGGGTCGGCTTCAATTGCAGAGGTGCTGGAAATGATCGGAGAGTTGAGCCCGGGCGCAGTAGGATACGACGCCTCGAGAATTCATTTGTGCTGATTGGCTTTGCGGTCTTCGAGAATCCGCTCCATGATGGGCAAGGCCGAGATAGCGTCAGCCGCATAAGCATTAGCGCCAAAGCTCTTCCACAGATCCGGTCCCAGTGTAGCCGCGTATCCGCCGGCTACAACGACCATCTCCGGCAGGGTTTCCTTCAGCTTTGCGATCAGCATGCGCGTGCTCTGTAGGGCAATCAGCGTCGTCATTGAGACCGCGATAATGTCCGGCTGCAACTGCTGCGCAAAGTCAATGGCGGAAGCTGTGGGCGTATTCGCTCCGACAAAGTATGTGTCCCATCCATCCAGTTGGCACAGGCTGCAGACCATCTCCAGGCCCACGCAATGATGTTCACCTTCACCGCAGATGCCGATGATGCGCGCGTTCCGCCGGGTTCGCGGGGGGACCACGCGTGAGAGCCTGTGCAGAATCTGCTGGGCGGTTGCCGTGGCATAATGCTCCACCGCCACGCTAATCGAATTTACCTGCCACAACCTTCCGATCTCGCGTTGCGCGGGCTCCAGTATGTGCACGTAAAGGTCGAAGATGGAGCTGGTATCGGTGGCCATCGATTCCATCAGTTCCATCGCCCCTGCTGAATCCAGAGCGAGTATTCGTTCGATGTACTGGGACAGCAACGGTTTTAAGCGTTCGCTCGCCACAACCGGAGCGGGTTCGTCCGGATACTGCGGCAGATGCTCCAGTGCAACATCCAGATAACCCACGATTACGTCGGCAGCGGTTTCAGGGGCTGAGACGAGCAGCGCAGCTTTCCAGTGCTCCAGGTTTTCTTTCAGGTGGAAAGCGGCAATTCCGCGTTTTCCCAACACTACTTTTACCCAGCCGCAATAATCTGAAAAAATCCGGGGATTTCCTGCCTGGATGGAGGCCGCGAGATAGTGCAAATGGAAGCGATTGTCTTCCACGCAGCGCAGCCGCGCTTTCGGGTTCGTACTCCAGGGCGCTCCCGGGGCGGCGCATTGGCGCTCCACCACCTGCATCACCAGCTTGTCTCCCTGAAGGTTAAGGAAGTCGAGCGCCGCCGACATGTGGCGATAGTCTGTCATGCTAGGAGCAGATATGTTCGAAGACCCGGATCTGCGTGCTTGCCGGGTCCAACTTCAGGCCCCGGGGGATGCCCTGGTGAGACTCATGGTGTGCTGGGCTTTTGTGCCACGTTTCATAGCTTGAAAGCTCTGACCAGTAGGTCAACAGCCAGATTTCATCCGGTTGATCACATGGGCTGACCACATCGAGCCGTATGAAACCGGCAGCGCCCTCCACCTGGTGAGGACGGTCGAGAAAGGCCTGTTTCACCTCGGACGTCATTCCGTTCGCAACTTTAAATTTGCTGAGAACGAGTACCATCGATTAGGTCCTACTCACTCGTAAAGTAATCCACCGCTACGGGGCTTTCAAACAGAGAATAATCGCGCGTAACAATCGTGATGCCGGTTTCGGTAACGATGTAGTTCTTTGCGTCCGCTTCACGATCAAACCCGATCACAGTTCCTTCAGGGAGATGCACGTCGCGGTCAATTATCGCGCGGCGAATCTTGCAATGCCGGCCAATGTTGACATGCGAAAAAATGATGCTGGTCTCCACTTCAGTGTAAGAGTTCACGCGTACGTCTGGTGAGAGCACGCAGTTGCGCACATATCCTCCGGAAAGAATGCTGCCGGGACACACGATGGAATCAATGGCCATGCCGGTGCGTCCGGGCTCGCCAAAGACGAACTTGGCCGGCGGATACTGCCGCTGATGCGTGCGGATAGGCCAGTGCTTGTCATACAAATTGAAGACCGGCGAGACTGAAACCAGGTCCATGTTGGCTTCGTAATAAGCTTCAATGGTGCCCACGTCGCGCCAGTACTGCGCTTCCTTCATGTTTTCATCGATAAAATTGAAGGAGAAAAGTTTGTACTGATCAAGGATCTTGGGCAGGATGTCCTTGCCAAAGTCGTGCGACGAGTTGGGATCCTCTGCATCTTTCAGCAGCACAGGCAAAAGCACGTCAGTATTAAAGATGTAAACGCCCATCGATCCTGAAACCATTTCAGGGTTATAAGGCGAGCGCAGCTTGGTCTGCTTGGGCTTCTCTTCAAAGCCGGTGATGCGTCCCGTGCGGTCAATATCCACGATGCCAAAGTGATAACACTCGCTGGGATCGATAAGGATCGTGGCCAACGTCACGTCCGCCCCGGTAGACCGGTGATGGTCCAGCATGAGCTGATAATTCATTTTGTATATGTGGTCCCCGGAGAGGATCAGCACATGCTTTGACTGCTCAGAGCCGATGGAATAAATGTTCTGGTAAACCGCGTCTGCCGTGCCCAGGTACCAGCTGTCGCTCACGCGCTTCATCGGCGGCAGCACTTCAATGAATTCGCCCAGCTCGCGCGCCACCACTGCTCCCCATCCTTCACGGATGTGCCGGTTTAGCGAGAGCGCTTTATATTGCGTAAGGATGTAGACCTTGCGCAGGTCGGAATTAATGCAGTTGGAAAGAGTGATGTCAATAATGCGGTAGTTGCCGCCGAAAGTTACTGCCGGCTTGGCTCGGTCGCGTGTAAGTGGATAAAGGCGTTCTCCGGCGCCGCCGGCGAGTAAAACTCCAAGTGTATCCTTCATAATTTTTCGCGGACCATCTTTTGCAGGACAGCAGGGAACTCTGGGACACCAAACTTAGAAACCCAAAATTTTATGCTAGCAGAAAAAAGAAAAACCGGCGCAGCACCTCGCCTGAGCCGGAGCGTTCAAATCGAATTTTTAGCTACGCAGCGTCGTCAGTGGCAATGCGTAGAGACTTTAGAAAGCGCACATCGTGGGCATTGATGCTGAATTCAGGTTCTGCGTTCTTCTTGCGCGAGCTTACCAGTTGCGGCGCAGCTTCCTCCTCATGCTTATTGAAGCCAATGGTAGCTTCCAGCACCAGAAACACGTCAACCCCTTCGTCTTTTATTCTGGCAATCACCTGTGCGATCTGCTCAGATTCGGAAAGAGATACGTTGATCGCCTCTCCCAGGTCTTTCATCAGTTGCTTTAGTCGTGGATTCACGAAAACTCCTCTAGGACTGATTACTTAGATGCGCCGCAGGGTTACCTGCGTTTCATTGTTTTCGCGCGATCCAGGCGATTTTCGAGCTACAATACCCAAAATGGCACAAATCTCCGCGGTAAAAAATGCTTTGCAAAGCGTTGTAAAGAAAGACCGCCTGCTCAATGCGGTCTTTGCCGGCGGAAAATCGTTTGTCGTCTCCGTAAGCCGTACGTTTTACGCCTTCTGGCTCCAGACCACCGGGTTAATGTTCGTGCTTTTCACCGTTCTTGGGGCATCGTCCCTGGTGCGCCAGTACCACAAAGACCATTTTGCCGACCACCAGCGCGCCACAATTGAGGCAATCTTTACCGTGGTCTGCTTTTACTTTACGATCCATTCCTTCATTAAGGCCAGCCGCACTCTCAAGCGGAAGAAGTAGCTCCGGCGCTTTTCCTTCAAATCCGACACAAACTTTGTCTCTATGTAAAACCTCCACCCTTCCAGCAATCGTCATCCCGAACTCCGTCAATCCGCGCGCGCTTTCGGGCCCCGTTCACGCCTGCATTTGGCGCGAATGGGCAGAGCGCAAGGATCAGGAGTGAGGGACCTTGTGCTTGTTCGGAGTATCATAATCAGCAGATCGCCCTGACCATGCCCCAGGACACAAAACTCGAACGCGACGCCGAGCAGTTGAAAGACATCACTCCCCATCCTCTCTATACACCCGCCGATCTTGAAGGCTGGGACTACGACACCGATGCGGGTTATCCGGGAGAGTTTCCATTTACGCGAGGCGTGCAAGCCACCATGTATCGCGGCCGGTTGTGGACGATGCGCCAGTATGCCGGCATGGGCGACGCCGAGGAATCGAACAAGCGCTATAAGTATCTCCTCTCGCACGGGACCACCGGCCTTTCCGTGGCGTTTGACCTGCCCACGCAGATCGGCATGGACTCAGACCACGCCATGGCTGCCGGTGAAGTCGGCAAGGTAGGCGTGGCCATTGATTCCATTGAGGACATGGAGCGGCTTTTCGCGGGCATCAACCTGGAAAAGATTTCTACGTCGATGACCATCAATGCCAGCGCGGCGATTCTGCTGGCGCTGTATATTGCCGTGGCGCGACGCAATGGCTCTGACACGCGGAAGCTCAGCGGCACCGTGCAGAATGACATCCTTAAGGAATACATTGCGCGCGGGACATATATATATCCGCCGCGCCAGGCCCTGCGGATCATCACCGAC
>JASLFF010000499.1 GCA_030150795.1 Terriglobales bacterium
GCGCCGCATCGCTGCCGAAAGACGGTCCAGTAGTGATCTATTGCGGTTGCTGTCCCTGGGACCACTGTCCCAACATCCGGCCCGCATTTGCGGAGCTCAGGAAAGCGGGCTTCACGCACGTGCGCGTTCTTTATCTGGAGACCGGCTTAGGCCCCAACTGGGTGGAAAAGGGCTTTCCCACAGCCAAAGGTGAATAGGCTGGTTCTAACGACAAAAACCATGATGCGCAAGATCATTATTCTTTTCGTGGTGGTCGCTATGGGGCTGGGTATCTATGCCGGCATGCGCCGCCGCAACCACGTTGGCCCGGTTTCTTCGCTTCGCGCCGCTCCTGACCTTTCCGTGATTGATTTGAACGGCGACGCTCTGCATACCTCGAATTACAAAGGCAAGGTAGTACTCGTCAATTTCTGGGCGGCCTGGTGTAGGCCCTGCGCCCAGGAAATTCCCCAGTTCATCGCGCTGGAGAAGAAATATCATGACCAGGGGTTGCAGGTGATCGGCTTCTCCGTGGAAGATGACGCCGGCGAACTGCGCGATTTCTATCACAAGCACCAGATGAATTATCCAGTGGTGCCAAGCGACCTTAAAATTGCTGACGGTTTTGGCGGTGTCCTGGGCCTGCCTACCACGTTCCTGATCGGCAAAGACAATCTCATTCACGGCAAGTATAACGGCGCAACCGACTTTTCCGCGCTTGAGCAGGAAGTGGTAGCGCTGCTGCACGCGCCGCAGAGCTGATTTTTTCTATCGTTTACAGAGACAAGTGACAGGGCACGAGTTTACTCGTGCCGTTAACTTACAGCGACGCCATATCAATCACAAAGCGGTATTTCACGTCGCTGCGCAGCATGCGTTCGTAAGCTTCATTGATTTTCTGGATAGGAATCACCTCAACGTCTGCCGTCAATTTATGTTCGGCGCAGAAATCGAGCATCTCCTGCGTCTCCGGAATTCCGCCGATGAGTGACCCCGCATACTGGCGACGCTTGAAGATCAGGCTAAAGGGCTCAACCGCAGGCGGATGTTCCGGCGCGCCCACCAGAGTCAGCGTGCCATCGCGTTTGATCAGCGCGAGATAGGAATTGAGGTCATGCTGCGCGGAGACCGTGTCCAGAATGAAGTCAAAGCTGTTCGTGTGACGCTCCATCTCATTCTGATTTTTTGATACCACAACTTCATGCGCGCCCAGCCGTTGCGCGTCTTCTTTTTTATTTGGCGACGTAGTAAACAGCACCACATGTGCGCCCATGGCGCTGGCCAGCTTCACGCCCATATGGCCCAGGCCGCCCAGGCCCACAATGCCCACCTTCTGTCCTTTGCTCACTTTCCAGTGGCGCAGCGGAGAGTATGTTGTGATGCCGGCGCAGAGCAGCGGAGCCACGCCGGCAAGGTTGGTTTTATCGGGAACATGCAGAACAAAATACTCGTCCACCACAATGCTCTTTGAATATCCGCCATACGTCATGCCGCCAAGATGCTTGTCCGGAGAGTTGTACGTGCCTACAAAAGCCACGTCGCAGTATTGCTCAAGTCCGGCTTTGCAGTTGGCGCAGGTGCGGCATGAATCCACCAGGCAGCCCACGGCGGCAATGTCGCCCACTTTAAAGCGCTTCACCTCGCTGCCCACGGCGGTTACGCGGCCCACAATCTCATGCCCCGGCACCACCGGAAACGTTGTGCCTTTCCACTCATTGCGCACCGTATGCAAATCAGAGTGGCACACGCCACAGTAAAGGATCTCAATCTGTACGTCCTGCGGCAGCGGCTCGCGGCGCGCAAAGGAAAATGGCGACAGCGGCGACTGTGCCGACGTGGCCGCATATCCAACGGTCTTGGTTTTTGCCGGGACTGCTGCAACAAGCGTGGTAGACATAATTTTTATCTCCTATGAATGGCTGATGAGATGTGATGCGTGCGATGAATGTAAAAAGTTTTGAATGTGAAAAGTTTTGAATCTAAAAGTCTTGATGCAAAGCTCTGATGCAAAAGCTATGAATGCAAAATTTGCTGCGACTGAGAGGTTGCTCTTGTGCCGCCGCCTCGCCGGAATTGCCTTCACCCGATTGCTTATTTATGGATGTGCAAGCCGACTCCGAGGATTCACCGATTGGTGATCTTTAAATTGCGTGGGTCTGCTGGATCTCTGCACGCCTTCAACCGATTTCCCGATGTTCCAATTGGCCGGATTTCCCGATGTCGCTATGTCCTGATGCCACGATCTCCAGATGTTCAGATGTCCCGATGTCCCGATTTCCCGATGCTCATCTCTTCCGCTGATTTGACACCCTCAGCAAACCCTTTAAAATAGATGAGTATTTCCCGTCGCAAGCGCCGGTGTTTGTCTGGCGCCTCATTCAATGCCGAAGTGGCGGAATTGGCAGACGCGCATGGTTCAGGTCCATGTACTCGCAAGGGTGTGGGGGTTCGAGTCCCTTCTTCGGCACCAATCCATTAGTGAGTCAGTGTTTTAGAACGCGGCTACCGCGGAGCCAGTGTGACCGCTCTAGTTGTGGCTGTGGCATGAGCAGAGTTCGTGCCATTTTGGCACATACGTTAATCCAAAATTTTCAAAGCATCCATCTGGCTTCTGGCTCCGGGGTTACCATGAGACCAGATGTGGAAAGGAGAAATGTATGCCAGACAAGTACGAAAATCGCGTACTCGTTCGCGCAAATGCTCGCCAGGTCAGCGCCGAGGAATACCAGGAAATAAAGGAGAAAGGCACGGCTCAAATGACGCAACTCCCCAGCATGCCTTTTTTCCCTGACTTTTAACAATCACAGCGGTCTGCTTTGCAACAAAAAGCAAATCTCACCACGGATGAACACGGATGACACGGATTTACAAATGCAAAATGGTTCTATTGAACTTTTTTGATCCGTGTAGATCAGTTTCATCAGTGCTATCTGTGGTGAGGTTTGGAGTTTTTTGTGCAAAGCCAGCAGCCCACTAACCTGTCTGGAGCAGGAAAAATTTGAGGATGCCGCAACCTCATCCAGGCACACTTATACACCCCTGCTCCCAGCACGGCCCGCAGTATCAATTTGTCCTAGATGTTACAGAGCGTTCTTGCCGGCTCTTTTAGCCTTGGCCCAGCGTGCCTTCATGCGTAGCGAAATACTTCTTCGTCCGGCTTCGCTCATCTGGCCGCGCTTGCGCGGGCCCGCGGCGGAGGATGAGGCCCGTCGCGTGCGGCCTCCGGTGAGAGCTTCGATAGCAGCGACTACGCGATCTCGCTGCTCCGTAAGTGCTTCAATGATGTTGGGGGTGTGCATATGAAGTGAAATTATAAAACAATCGGGACTTTAGGAACATAGACTCAAAGAACATGAGTTAGGCGTAAAGCTTTCGGCTTGAGCGAATGCCGAATTGAACGAATGCCGGGAGCCAGCACGCGAAGAGGAAAAGAGTCGCTGCGAGAAAAAGCTAAAATGCAGCCGCCAGGAGCCAACTACTGCCCTTACTGTTTAGCTGCTGTTCCTTCAATGCCGCGGGAGGCTGTGGTGCTGGGAGTGGCGGCGGGAGATGCTTTGGCTGGACCATTCAGCAGTTCGGCGGAATAGTTTGGACCCAGGCCCAGTTTGATCAGGGCGCGCGAGTCGGGGACAACTTTGGTTTGCCAGCCGTTATCACCCTGATATTTCACCAGGGCAGCCTGGGTGCGTTCGTCCCATGTGCCGGTCGGCTCGCCGGTCAGATATTTTTCCCGGATCAGCGCCTGCTGGATCTCCGTTGCCCGCTCAGAGTTGATGCCTTGCTGGCCCTTCTTCTTCCATGAGACTTTGCGCTTGCCTTTGTGGTGTCCGTGTTTGGCCGTCTTACTCGCTGCCTTGGTTGCCGCCGCAGCGTAGCCGGAGCACAGCACCATGACAAAGCTCAAAATCACGAGTTTTTGAATGGCTAAACGCAAACAACTCACCTCAGAACACGTTGGGGCACTTTCCAAAAACGTTGGCCGGCTGGGCCAGCCTAAATTGAACCAAATCGTCCGAACATCATCCCATGTTTGGATGCCATGACGCCAGAAGTTTGTTGTGCAGCTCAGAATTACCGAAGTGTAATGGAATCAAAGCCTTCTGAGTTTTGGCACATTTTGTCAGTCGATCACTAAGCAGAATTTCCGGATCAGGCAGCCTGAAAATGACGACTTCCGGGGCTGCCACCTGTCGGCCGCCCCGGAAATGTTAGCTATTGATTCTTACGGAAGAGTGCCGGAAATGAATGAATTTCCGCCGGAAGATCCACGCCCGGAGTGGACCAGGAACACTACATCCTGCCCGCTCTTGAGTTGCGACGTGATCTTGCGGAAATCTTCTTCGCTGTTGACCGGCTGTTTATTGATTTTCAGGATAATCAGGCCAGGTTG
>JASLFF010000523.1 GCA_030150795.1 Terriglobales bacterium
CGGTGATGAAAAATTACACTATCATCCCCATGAGCTTTGGCACCGTGTTCCGCACGGACGATGATATCCGCGAAGTGCTCAAGAGCATTTACTCCTCGCTCAAGGACGTGCTCAAGCAGATGACCGGCAAGCTCGAATTCGGCCTGAAAGTTACATGGGACCGCGACCGCATTATTGAAGAGCTGCAGCGCGAGCACGATGAAATCCATCGTTTCCATCAGGAATTGACACGTAAGCACCTGCAATCCACATATTTCGCGCGCATGCAGCTAGGCCGCATGATTGATAAGGCGCTGGCTGAACTGGCCGCTAATTACGTCCGTGAAATTTATGACGGGCTGCGCGCCGTCTGCGTGGCCTCGCGAGACAACAAACCCATCGGCGACAAGATGATCATGAACGCGGCGTTCCTGATTCAGAAGGCCCGTGAAGCGGAGTTTGACGCTGCTGTAAACAAAGTCGCCCAGAAATTTGGCGATCGTTTGAACTTTAAATATACCGGCCCGTGGCCGCCTTATAACTTTGTGAATATTCGCCTGAAATTGGAGCGTGGCGGACAAGGATAAGTTTTTGTTTTTGAATCCCGAGCGTAGCCCTATAGCCATAAAGGCCCATACGGATCAATTCATGTTTCCCAAATGTATTTATAACGATAGGGGCCCCTCGCTTCGCTCGGGGTTGCAGGAAAGAAACGGTACACCATGCTTTTAATCGACGATCTGCTCTTCGCGCCTTTCTCCGGCTGGAACTTCATCATGCGTACCCTGCTCAAGGTGGCGGAAGAGCAGTGGACAGATGACGCCCCTCTGAAAGAAAAACTTCTCCACCTCCAAGTCGAACTGGAAGAAGGCTCCATCACGGAAGAGCAATACCTAGAAGCTGAAGCCCTCATCCTGCGTGAAATCCGCGAAGTGCAGCGCCGCAAGATTGAGCTTGCCGGCGGCGATCCTGACCAGTTTGAAAGCGGTATTTCCGGCTCTGCCGTTCAGGAAGGCTCAGGTGCGTCCATCACATGGGACCCCAACGAGAGCAATGAAGAATAGTTATTTGCAATAAGCTGTCCTTCCGTCCGCTCCCTGCTCCTGCTTCCCAAACGCAATCGCACAAAAGAAAAGGGCCGGCAATTGCTGCCGACCCTTTTGGTTGAGTTGCTGAACGTCCGCTTAGAAGCTGAACCGTGCTCCGAACTCGCCAGTGAACGCGCGAGGAAGCGTGCTGCTGGTGGGGTTGATGAAACCGATCGGGTGCCCAAAAGTCGGTAGACCCGTAGTGCCATCAAAGTTATTGCCGTAATTGGCATGGTTCGTAAGGTTGAAGGCTTGGAACATGAGCTGCAGGTTGCGGTGTTCACCAAGCTTTATGTTCTTGGCTACACGTGCATCCATGTCAAAATACGGATCGCCGCGCAGGTTAAAGATGGGGTTTAAGCCACAGGTCCTGTTGTAGTAGCCCTGTTCAGTGCAACCGGGAGCCAGCAGTGCGTTTGCCGCGCTGCCTCCGCCCAGGCTCAACTCATTGCTCTGCGCGATCGCGTTGTACGGCCGCGCCGATCCCGCCTGAAAAATGGGAGAGAAATCGATGCCCCAGGGCAGGTGTGTGGTCGCCGCAAACGTGAGATGGTGCCGCTCATCGTTGAACGCCGGACCAAAGTCTTCCGGCGCCAACGGGCGGGCCGGATCTCGAGGATAATTACGGAACGAAGTACCGTCCACGTCATAACCCACGGCACGAGCCAGCGTGTAATTCAGGGTGAGGTCAGTCTTGTGGAAACCACGTTGACGGAAACTCAGGTTCATGCCGTCATAACGCGAGCGCCCGCCGGAGGTCTCGTCGCGAACGCTGCTCAACACCGGCACGTTCGCTGCGGTGAATGCGGCACTCAATGGTTTGACGAAGCCGAGTGAGATGTTTGAAGGGTCGATAGGAGTATTCGCATCGACATTGATGGTCTTGTTTTCATGCAAGCTGAGTACGTGAACATACTCGGCTTCGAAAACTGACTTGTTGCTGATCGCCCAGGTGTATCCGCCGTTAAATTCTTCGGTAACCGGGGTGCGATAGTTGGGATCCATGATGCGGCCAATGGAGCCGTCGGTCAGTGCCGCTTGCGGGGGCGGAATCGGCGGGGTTGGAAGTCCCACGTGCCAGTTGCCCAGGTTGAAAGCCCATCCTGGAACCGTATCACTGGCGCCGTTGAGCGAGAACGCTGTTTGGAAGATCGTCGGGTTGGCCTGCTGTTCCATGAACAATGGAATGTTCTGGAAAGTGTTGTCAAAGTACATGCCGAAGCCGGCGCGCACAATGTGGCTGCCTTTACCGGTCAGGTCGTAAGCCAAGCCTACACGCGGGCTGAAGCCCTTGCTGTAGTCGTTTGCTTTCTTCGCAACCAGTGAAGCCGCCAGCGGGCTGATTGGTGCAATTGTCTGCAGCTCCTGGAACGTGCGGCTGTTGGCGATATCCGACCCGCCGACAAAGTCGAAGTCTTTGTCGTACCGGAGTCCAAGGTTCAGAGTCAGGCGCTGGCTGACTTTCCAATCGTCCTGGAAGTAGAGGCCAAGCTGCTTCGCGTCCTTGATGAGAAAGCTAGGATCGCCCACCGCGATGCCCATACCTGGACCATTCGCGTTGCCGCCAACCAGCAGCCCGGGAGTCTGGAAGCCTTGTGGCAACGCCAGAATCTGGCTGGGCAACAGGTTGAAATCGAACTCAAGCGTCGGATTGAATTCAAAGAAGCCGCCCATGATCGGAGTCCAGATGTAGTCAACGCCGGTCTTGAAGGTGTGCTTGCCAATGGTCTTGGCGATGTCGTCCTTGAACTGGTATTTACGCTGGATCGAATTTTGCGGAACGTTGGTGTTGGTGCCGAACTCAATGCCGGTCGGGAACGTGAAGAGCGGGGTGCGTCCCGTGCTGTCAATCAAGTTGTTCCAGTATTGGAAGCCAAAAGTGAACTGGTTGATCACGGTCGGCGTTAAGGAAGAGTTTACGGTCAGGTTAGCAACCTGCAGATGGTTGACCGTAAAATTTCCTTCGGTAAGGTCAAATAAGCCGTTGCTCTGGTCGTTCAGGCTGTTGTTGGCTTGCGTGGATACCGACAGATAGGCGGAATGGTGGGAATTGAAAATGTAGTCAAGGCGTCCGTTGAGACGGTTTTCAAAGAACGGCGTTGGGACGGTGGTAGCCGGCTGCGCACCCAGGTTAGTTACCAGTGACAATTCCTGGAATGCCTTGGGTGATTCAGCAATCGAGGTGTTCTCACGCTGGCGTTCAAAAGCAAAGAACGCGAACAATTTGTCTTTCTTGATCGGTCCACCAATGGAGCCGCCGAACCATTGCCGTGAATACGGCGGATTGACGGAAGAAGTTGTGCCGTCTCCGTTCGGTACTTTCTGGTCGGCGTTCAGGGCCTGGGCGCGGAAGAAGCCAAAAGCTGAACCGTGGAAATTGTTAGAGCCGGACTTGGTGATCACATTGATCGCTGCACCTGCCGAACGACCATTTACCGCTGAGAAGCGTTGCGTCGAGACTTGGAATTCCTGCACGGCTTCAGCGGGAAGCTGCATCACAGGCCCGCCCACTGTGTTGTCTTTATTGTCTACGCCGTTCACGGTTACGTTCACATTGCGTCCGCCTTCGCCGTTGACTGACAAAATCGCATAACGGTTCTTGGTCGGATCATAAGAGTCCGCCGCTTTCACGCCAGGAGCGAGGTAAGCTAGATCGGCAATGTCGCGGCCGATCAGCGGCAGTTCCGTGATCTGTTCCGGCGTAATGTTGGTGCTGACGTCAGTCTTGGTCTGGTCCACCAGCGGCGCTGTTCCGGTTACTTCCACCGTCTCGGTGACTCCGCCTGGGTTGAGCGAGAAGTTCTGGGTCAACGTTCGGCCGATAAAGACCTCCAGGTCCCTCGCTTCGGCCACAGAGAATCCGTTGGCTGTGGCTTTCACCGTGTAGATGCCGGGCTGCAAATCTGTGCGGTACTCACCCACATCGTTGGTTTTCACGGTGTGGACTGCACCGGTGGCCTTATTGGTAATTGTTACTTCAGCAGATTTGATCACGGCTTGATTCTTGTCCGTGACCGTCCCCTGCAGGGTGGCATTGCTCGTTGCTTGTCCTAATAAGGGGGTGGTGCTGAGCAGGACTAAGCAGCTCATGACGGCTAAACATAACCATCTTTTACTATTCATGTATCTCTCCTTGGAGAATTGGGGGAAAATTTCCGTGGCGCTGTTTTTAGCGCCTTCAAAACTTTCTTAAATTAACTTTGCTGTGCTTTACAGACTTGCACGGCTGTTACCAAACCCACTGTTCCAGAAGAGGAACATCCATGCGGGATCGCATTTATCAGTTGCCCTTAAACTCAGTTTCCTTCGCGAAAAAAAAACTAATCAACCATTGAATTTTTCACTGAAAGTTAACATTTGTTAAGTGCGAAAGGTGTATCTGCAGAAGTGGGTCGCAAATGGATCACGGAGATTTGCACAATGAACGCAACAAACCAACCAGCTACTTACCATTTTTTGTAGGCTGCAATATGATTTGTCATCGCTTGATTCTAATTAAGATCAGCGCATTCACCCCCGATCAATGCTCAAGTACAGGCTCTATGCGGTCTTCTCCATTGCGATGATGACGGGGAAGACGATGCCGGGGTTCAATTGAAGCCGGTCGCGCAACAAGGTATTATTTCGTTATGGCGACAAGCGCTTTCATTCCAGCCCGGCATGGGTTTCAGACAGACGACACGCGCCTTCAACCCATTGCCGCCAAAGTTTTTGCCCGCGAGCGCCTTTCTTTTGACGATGCCGTCACACTCTATCGCTCACCGGACATCCTTGCCATTGGCTGGTTGGCCAACCATGTTCGTGAACGCCTGCACGGGAATGTGGCTTATTTCAACGTGAACCGGCACATCAATCCCACGAATGTCTGCGTGGCCGCTTGCCGCCTTTGTGCCTTTGGCCGCAAGAAAGATGCTCCCGGAGCCTATACTATGGCGCTGGAAGAGGCCTACCAGACCGCGGCTTCGGGTTATTCCGAGGCAATCACAGAGTTTCATATTGTCGGCGGCCTCCATCCCGACCTGCCATTTCAGTATTACCTCGATCTGATTTCAGGATTGAAAGAGCGCTTTCCTCAGGTGCATCTGAAAGCGCTGACAATGGTGGAAATCGCTTTTTTGGCCAAGCGCGCCAAATTATCCATAGAAGAGACTTTGCGGCAGCTCAAGAGGGCCGGCCTGGACTCGCTGCCCGGTGGCGGCGCTGAGATCTTCAATGAGCGCGTTCGTCGCGTTATTTGCGACCACAAAATTGACGGTGACCAGTGGCTTGACACCGCGCGCACTGCGCACAAGATCGGCCTGAAATCGAATGCCACCATGCTCTATGGCCACATTGAAAATGAAGAGGACCGCGCTGACCATCTCATCCGCCTGCGCACTCTTCAGGATGAAACTCACGGATTCCAGACATTCATCCCGCTGGCGTTTCATCCCGCGAATACGCCGTTGCAGCACCTGTTCACCACCACGGGCATGCTGGACATCAAGCAAATCGCTATCAGCCGCCTGGTGCTCGACAATTTCCCGCACATCAAGGCCTATTGGCAGATGCTCTCGCCCAAGATCGCGCAAATCTCGCTACGCTTTGGCGCGGACGATATTGACGGTACCGTGATCGAAGAAAAGATTTATCACGACGCCGGCGCCACCACTCCGCAAGGCATGGTCCGCAAAGAACTGGAACGACTTATCCGTGAAGCTGGCCGCGAACCCGTCGAGCGCGACACGATGTATCGTCCTGTCACGAGGACGGAGACGTCGTTTGCGATCTCGGTGTGATGTTTTTGTCCCGAGCGTAGCGAGGGAACCCTATTGCCATCCGGGATGTTTGCGATATGGATGGCCCATTAAAAATTAGTGTTCATCGGAGTAAGTCTGCGGCAAGAATCTTTTCGTAAATCCCGAAGCGGAGCGAGGGGATACTTATCGCCACAATCGATTTTAGTTTTATGTTCGTCATGGTGAGTTCGACTCTTACACGCTTCAGCCAAAATAAAAGACTTTGGCGCAAATATTAAGAAACGGCCAACTTCATGAAGCCACAAAAGCAAAACGAGGACACGCTCGTCATCACGCTTAATTCTGAAGACGGTTTTTCAGGAATTGACAGTGATCCGAATAATCCATTGGCGCGTGCGCTCAATTCTTTGCTGAAAACTGGTAGGCCCATCAAGCGTTTATCTGCTTGCTACTTTGACCCGCAGCCGATAGAGACTGGCGTCCGCTGGTTCGGAACTTTCGTTTACTCAGATGGGGACCGACTAGTCTACTTTCCTGGTCTTGCCGAGATGCAACCATCCCTGCAAACATCAAAAAGTGGTAGCCCAATTAGACAGCAATCTTTTGAAGTGGACCACCTGAGCCTAGAAGCGCACAGACGCGACTGGCACTTGACAACCAAAGGCTCAACAGCGCACGTAGGAATTTATCCCACGATAAACTTGGGCGATGGGCGCGTATTGTGGTTTGGTTTGAGCATTGCTTCCCCAGACACACTGCGGCTACTTCGCACTAGTACAAGAATAGAGGCACAGGCCCACTCAAATGATTCGCGCCGACGTGCTGAGGTTTTCATGGCATCTCGCGATGGCGTGATTTACAACACACTAATGGTCAATACAAAATATTCTCGTCCAAGTATCCCGAGCTTTGCTCATTTCACGGTCATCGCGGGTCCTACTGGGTTCACCGATTATTTTGGAGAGCATCGTGCATTTCCGCTCGACTCTCCCTATATCTCACCCAAACTGCCAGATATGCTCCAAAATATTCCGATGCGTTCCCATCACATCAGCCTAGAACCGCACATTGATTTGCAAATTATTACATCTGTTCTCCCCGGTATTGTAACGGTGCCAGCAGCTTTTACATCTCCTGTGCCTTCTGTTGCATAGCAAATTCCGGAAGCTACATGTCCATCCAGAATTTCACCATATCAAAAAACTCATTCGTTTTTAGCTTATTCAATTCGGCTCTCATACGCTCCTTCCAATTCCTCTCCGTGTCTTCGCGTTCATCGGCGCAAATCCGCAGTAAGTTTTTCCTGATCAGTGTTTATCAGTGCAAATTCGCGGCTGATCTGAAGATTTGCAAGCATGGCAGCGCGGCTGCCGGTTCCAGGCGCGGCAAGCAGCTTGATTGCTGCTCAAGCGGCGCTTGCGGCAGATTTCAGCCAGCTCTCCATGACTGAATGGTTCACAACACCTGCCTGCTGCATCACAAGGCGGCCTTGGTGAAAAACGGCGAAGTTTGGGATTCCGCGCACGTTATAACGGGCGGCCAAATCAGGGTGGCGTTCAGTATCTACCTTGAGAACAATTGCGTGGCCCGCCATGTCGGCTGATGTTTTAGCGACTTCAGGCGCAGCCATGCGGCAAGGTCCGCACCAGCTTGCCCAGAAATCAACCAGCACCGGTACGCGGGCCTTCGTGACAATTTCATTGAACAAGGCAGAATCTACTTCCACAGGTTCAGCAAGAGGAGGCAATGATGTTTTGCAGGCGCCACAGCGGCCTGTATCCGCAAGATGATCTGCCGGCACGCGGTTCTTTTGTCCACATTGTTTGCAGGTTTTAATTACTGGCATGAGCACTCCAACGCCATGACATCTGTTTAGATGCTTTTCCCTGAAACCCCGAAGCGTAGCGAGGGGGCCCTATCGGCACAATTTACATAAGTGCATAAATAATCCGCATGGACATGGATAGTTATAGAGATCTCTCGCTGCGCTCGAGATTGCAGAAAAAACTACTCGGTAAACACCCGCTTAAATATCTTGTCCACGTTCCTCAACTGTCTCTCAATAGAAAACGCCTGTTCAATCTGCTTGGCCGGTACCCGCGACGTGATCTCTGTATCGTTCATCACCAATTCGCGGAAGTTCAAGTCTTCTTTCCATGCGCGCATGGCGTGCTTCTGCACCAGCCGATAAGCGTCTTCACGCGCCATGCCGTGCTCTGAGAGATCCAGCAGGAGTTGCCCGCTGAATACCAGGCCGCCGGTTGACTCCAGATTCTTGAGCATGCGGTTGGGATAAACCATCAGCGTGTCGATCAGGTGAATCGTCTTGGTCAGCAGATAGTCCACAAGAATCGTGGAATCCGGCAAGATCACTCGCTCCACTGACGAATGGGAGATGTCGCGCTCATGCCATAGGGCCACGTTTTCAAATGCCGCCTGCGCGTTGGCCCGCACTACGCGCGCCAATCCGCTGATCTGCTCGCAGGTAATCGGGTTGCGCTTGTGCGGCATGGCGGAAGAACCTTTTTGCTTCTCGCTGAAATATTCTTCGGCCTCGCGCACCTCCGTTCTTTGCAGGTGCCGGATTTCGGTGGCGATCTTGTCCAGCGTTGAAGCAATTGTTGCCAGCGTGGCCACGTAGTAAGCATGGCGGTCGCGCTGGATCACCTGCGTTGAGATCGGCGCGGCTTCCAGTCCCAGCCGCGCGCAGATTTTTTCTTCAAACTCCGGCTCCAGATGCGCAAACGTCCCCACTGCGCCGGAAAGTTTTCCCACGCGCATCTCTTCCGCGCTGCGCTGAAAGCGCTCAATGTTACGCACGGTCTCGGCGTACCAGTTGGCCAGCTTCAATCCAAACGTGGTTGGCTCGGCGTGAATGCCATGTGTACGGCCGATTGTTGGCGTGTGCTCAAATTCATGGGCGCGCCGCGCCAGCACTTGCTTCAGTTGCTCCAGATCTTCCGAGATGATCCTGGAAGCCTCTTTGATCTGGAGCGCCTGCGCCGTGTCGACCACGTCATTCGACGTGAGGCCGTAATGCAGCCAGCGTGCTTCCGGGCCAACTTTTTCGGCCACCGCCGTGGTAAAGGCAATCACGTCATGCCTCACCTCGGCTTCAATTTCATGAATGCGCTTCAGGTCAAAATCGCCGCGCTCGGCAATGGCTCGGGCGGCATTCTCGGGGACAATCCCCGCATCGGCCAGGGTAAGGCT